>NZ_SYUT01000055.1:0-3347 GCF_005146325.1 Vibrio genomosp. F6
GAATTACGCAACAAAGCCATAAAAAGCGCATAACACTACCATCCAATCCGAATAATAACGAATAACCAAGCGCTAACTTCGATAGCAAAAATAAGTCTGGCAAAAAAGTATTTTTGATATCGTCGTGACATATTTTTGATAGTTAATTAGTATTTTCTAACTTTCAACTAGTGATACAAAAAAGAAATTTTACATTAAACACATGAACGTGGTATTTTTAAAGTTCGATTGATTTACATTCCAATCAATAAGTACGACATACTTTATTAAAACACCTGGGGATAGCCATATATATATTCAAAGGAACTGATACTTACATAATAAAAAACCCAATGACCTTATTTTAAATATACCTAGAACTAGGATATCCTCCAACGCATTAAACATAATAATAAAAGAAAATATTACTTCCTAGTAATTGTTATAAGCCTCTAAGTTTAAGTTCGTATATACACTGCCTTGCGTAAAGATATATCGCTCTTCCTTTTTTGCGATAATCTCACCTTGATAACGCAATATAGCGCGCACTTTCATCTCGCCATTTCCAGCTTGAATCGGAGCAATAACAAACGAGTATTGAACGGGTAACTGAACCCCTTGATACTCTTGTTGTAAAACAGTAAAACACTGACTATCTAAAACCTGACACACATCGACGCTTAGAAATGTACTCACTGGAGCGGTGTAATTATCAAACGTTATCCAACCAAATAGTGCTCCTTGAAGATGATTAGAAAACCCATTTGACACTGTATTTGTAGTTGCACATCCACTTAGAAGCAATGCAACTAATATTGAAGCACATGTTTTATTTTTCATATAAAGATAAGTGTTAAGTTAAATTATCGTAACAAGGTCATGGTCATGGTCAGTAATGACAACTAAATAGTTTAGACTATTACACTATTTTCAAGACGCTAGACCTGATCTGTTGTTACTTATCAAGGGCTAATTTATTTTAACCACCTCAGTTTAAAAAGGCTTCAATCAACGGTTGTATCGAGTACACAGCAGTCGCTTAATCTCTCACAAGTGCTGTTAAACTGAATACCCCCAAGTGAACTGCTATCTAACACGTCTTCGTAGACGAACATTGAGTTCGAGCAGACGTATACAACGCAGAGACTCTTCGCGTAGTATTTATTCAATACCAAAATCATCATTAATAATATGACAATCTTCACTTTGGAAGATTGATGAATTTAGCATGCACTATTGCTTATCAAAAACATAGTCGATTCTATCAAGCTCACATGTTGTTTCTATCGTCTATTTTAACGTAATATATTTATAAACCAACAATGAACCCAATTGCACTCTTTATAAAAAAGCTTAATAATCATGATGATAAATAATAACGCTCAGAAATACGTCCTATAACCCACCCAAATTAGTCCGAATTAACCACTAAATATCAATAGTAATTCATTCATCACTCACTACACACGGAAACCGCATGAACATAACCGTCACGTAAGACTTACAAAAACCTTACTTAGGTAATATTCATCCATTGCGCAGTTCATCCGTTTACGTTTAATGCCACCTTTAGATCTGGTTTCACTCTTTAACAAATTCAAACTGATCTGCACCAGATAGACTGGACACTTTGTTATGCGACATATTGCTTTTCAAAGTTAACAGGGCTTAGGTACCCAAGAGCACTGTGCCTTCTTGTTCGATTATAATCAACTTCTATGTATTCAAAGAGTGCTTGGCGCATTTCTTCTCGTGTCATAATAGGCTCGTACTGGATTGCTTCTACTTTCATTGAGTGGAAGAAGCTTTCAACACAAGCGTGACGCTCCTATGTCAATCCTTATGTCATAACTGAAAGATCTTTCAGTATAATGGGGTAAAGTTCACGAACGATATAGCGTTTCAAACAACTTTGTATTTCTTTTATTGAAAATCCTTCTCCGCTTCTTTTCGCTACATATAACTTTGTTCTTGGATCACTTCTCATTCTTATTAAAGCTACAGTCAATAATGCATTATTAGCCTCTCTTGAACCACCACTGTTTAATCGGTGTCGGGACGTCTTTCCTGATGAAGCTTGTAGCGGACTAGCTCCACAAAGAGCTGCAAAAGCAGACTCTTTGACTATCCGCTGAGGGTTATCACCGGCTGTTACCAGTAGTGTTGCTGCTACACATGGACCAACACCAAATTGCTCCATTAATGTAGAGGCACTTTCTTTGGTGAGCTTTCGTAATGCTTTGTCTATTGCATGAAGTTCATCAGTCAGATATTGCCATCGACGAGCTAGCATCTTAAGTACTGATATTAGTGAGCATGAGAGAAGCGCTTCGGAAGTCGATTCAAGCGATAGGCAAGCTTGAATGCATTGAAAAGTAGAGGGTACATAGCAAGCCCGCTTAATACAGTCAGGCGCTGTGACTAGTAATGCTCGAATTTGATTTACAGCCTGAGTCCTTGATTTTACGTGCTTCTCCGTACGACCATAAAATAACGCAGCGCTTCAACTTTACCATCATGCGACTTAGGTATCGCTGTAGACTCCTTCGCTAATACCGATCTAGCTGCATTTTCCGCATCTATTGTATCTGATTTTCCTACCAGTCGCCTTTTCGCTCGATTCAACGATGGCTTTGACTTTCTTGGGTTCAACCATAGAAAGTACAAAGGGAAACTGCTCATTAAGCCGAGTAAGTCCAATACGTTGATGTTCTTAAGTAACCTGCGTGAACTCATCAAAAAGCACGTAACCCTTCCAGTGAATGATCTTATCAAACTGATAAATCCGAAGCTCAGGGGATGGTCGAACTATTATCGACACTGCGTGGCTAAACAGGTATTCGGATATATAGGTCACAAGCTATTCCATTCGTTATGGCACTGGTCTAAAAGGCGTCATCCAACAAAGTCTAAAACTTGGATTGCCCTAAAATACTTCATCAACCGAAAAGGCCAGTGGCAGTTTCACGGTTGGCAGAAGATCATGGATATGGATTGCCAGTTCAATCTGCTCCAAATAGCTAAAGTGCCGATAGAAAGACATGTGAAAATCATAAGTGCAGCGACACCCTTTGACCCTCTTTACCAAGAATACTTGGCTAAAAGGAAGTCAAAAAGGTTAGCTCGTAACTCTTGGAACGAACCTGCTCCGACTGCTTTATAAGTTGCTGGGTATCATCTGATGCCTTTGTGGAGGCTTGAGCCTAGTGCAGTGAAAGTTACACGCTGGGTTCTTAGGGAGACGGCACTTGGTAACAAGTGTCGTCCACCCGACATAAACATCTTAGGGGAAATTGTTCTAATTTTGCAACCTAAGCCCCCTTACTTAATGTGGCTAAATAGAGGAGGGCGGTGTTTTTCAAGGTAGT
>NZ_SYUT01000056.1:0-8197 GCF_005146325.1 Vibrio genomosp. F6
AGGGCGGTGAGAAGTCACGACGAGCGCCACCTAATGATGAGCCCGGAGATATCAGCATGTTTAGCCATTTTAAATAGTCAGAATTATCGAAATTGGGCGTATTTTCAATTTTTATGAAGTTATAGTTTTCTTTTATTCTAAGACCTTAAACTCCAGCTCCAAAATAAGCGCCAATAACTCCGCATTATTTCACGACTTAACTCGACCCCTGATAATGACAACCGTCATTATCAGGGGTCGAAAGTACAGGACATGTTATCGGTCTTCCCGTGTTATTAGGAGCGCTAGTCTTGCCACTGCCAAGGCAGTGGCCTGTACTGATATCGGTTGAGCTGAAACGACACCGGTTTCTTGATGGTCGTGTAGCTGTAACACTGTCTGTTATGCGGCTTATCGATAATGCCGGTCTTCTCGCCATAACAAATATCACTGCGTGGATCTTGGCAATGTTCATATAAAGCAAAACATGGTCGATGGGCTAAAGCCCAACCTACAGGTGTTCACTTCGGTTTTTTTGTTGGGTTCTCTTATGTAGGTCTTCAGGCCGTCAAAATGTTTCAACGTAAAATCAATCGGCATGAATATCGACATGTTCAAGTTGATGCAAGTAGTTAGTACGGCTTTCTACCCATTGAATCACTTTATCAATCTGTTCTTCCGGCATAAAACTATTACGATAAATCTCATAGATCACTTCTTTTTTACCGCAGATCTCCTTGATTAACTTCGTTGCTAGTTTAGGTTTTATGCCGATATTTTCTGCAAACATTAAAAAGTCATAACCAGTATAGGTACAGTGCGACTGATAACCGCTGGTGTTGCCATTGTCCCCTTCTTCGTTAGCCAGTAATGGCAATGCTAATGAAGTTTCGTTTGCAATATAGTCAGGGTAGGGTGCTATAGACACGTAATCATATATCGGAGCGAGTTGAGAGGCTTCTTTCTCAGGTAACAATAAGCCAATATTTCTCAAATGTAGATCATTGTTGCCAAGGTAATAGGCTGCGAGTACCCTCTGAAATAGATCTCTCTTAAATAGTAAGCTGCTGTCCACATTTTTTATTAAAAACAAGCAAGCTTGTTCGTAGCTGACGTAACCCTCATCATCATCTTTTATTTTCCCATATTTTTCTCGCACGTTCATTGCCGCATCTAACTGTTCCTGATGGATGGCTTTTTCACCCGTTCCTAAACGGTCATAGCGTCGAATAATAAAGGCACACTCACTATCCGATTCATCTCCTTTAAAACGAACTAAGCCAAAAGGAGGTATGTCAAAGCCTAACATTTTCATTACCAACATAGTGGCGTGTTCGTTTTCAGCCAGGTTGGGAAATTCTACTGGGGAGGGTTTTAGAATGAATAACGCTTTGTTTTCAACGACACCGAGTTCATTTTCTTCATTGATAGTTAATGAAAGTTTTGGCTGATAGCCAGAAATGCTCATGCCTTTCTGTTTTTTTGGTAGTTCAGTGACAAACTCTGTGCGAGTAAAGGGGAGTCGCATTTGATATTTATTTGACCCTAATAGGTCTTTAATTTCACCTTTCTTATACTCTTGCTGATCTCTATTCGAATCATCAAGTAAAGTTAGGCTAATCAAACTTCTATTGCTCGGATACATGACTTTCAGCTCTCATCAGTTGGACCGCGCCGAGTAAATTTTTGCCATTAGACAGAAGCATACCTAGCGGATCATTCTCATCAATTTTTTGCAATTCAGAATAACGCTTTTTCAGCCACCCTTCAGGTGCAAGACTGAGGAAAAATGGATGCAATTCTTTACTGTCAAAGCATCTTTCTTCAATAGGCATGCTCAGTGACAAGCTTCGTCCTTTGTATTTTGGATCGTATTCAAACGAAAACCCCTGTCTATTTTGAGACAGCACCCCACAAAGCTTTCCATATAAAAGAACGTTTACTTTTCGATCCATATTTTCATTCCAAGTTCACTGGCAACAGCTAAAAAATTTTCTAACGATGTTTTACTTGGATCTTTCATCATGCGCTTTATGGTTGAACTGGAAATATCAGTTTGTAGTTCTAGATCTTCTAGTGAAATACGTTTCTTACGTTTACGCATCTCTTCTACAAGCGTGTTTTTATCATAAATTGAGTAAGTCGATATTGGATGATTAATTGAGTTTTCAACGTTGCTTAGCATTTCATCAAGAACTGAGTGTAAGTGATCTTCAAGCTTGTTCGCTTGCTCTCGGAGCTGTAGCACTTTTGGGGTCATAATATCACCACTTCTGGGCCATAAGTGGCCTTTTAAAGTATTAGATCTAAATATAGGCTCAATTGTAATCTTTGTAAATCTTTTGTGGTTCTTTTATGATCTATTTTGGTTGTGAGTTTGCTTGCTAGGTCAAATACGATTTTATCGTATATCCAAAATGGATGAACGTATGTGGTTATATGGGGCGCGTGCTTAAGCTACCCATTTCGACTCTTATGTAGGTCTTCAGGCCGTCAAAATGTTTCAGCGTAAAATCAATTGGTATTAATATCGACATGTTTTCTAGTGTGCTTTATTCGATATCTGAAATATGGTCGTCCGGAAAAACGGTTTTACGAACGGTATCAACAGGGCTTGATGAACATTGACACTATGTTGATACGATATTTATCAAGTGCAGCGATGCGTCCTCAATCTTGCTATAGTACCCAGATAAGCAATAGCAATGGATTGAATATGATTAATTCTATCGTTAGTTTGGCCAAGATGGATGAATGTATTGAACTTGTGTGGCTATACGGCTCTCGTGCTCAAGGGAGCCATCACCAAGAAAGTGACTTTGATTTGGCTGTGGCATTTAATGATCACTCTTTGCCTGCCTTGGCTTTGCGAACTCGCCCAGAGTGTTTGGCGATAGAGTGGGCTGAACATTTGCATTTGCCTTTAAATAAACTAAGTATCGTTGATATTAATCGCATACCTATTGCACTTGCTTTTAATGTCATTGAATACGGCGAGTTAATTTATAACAATAATCCATTATTATTTCATAAAGAGCTGAATCGTATTAACTCTATGTTTGAATACCAATTAATTGAAAGTAAGAGAGATACTTCATATGAATAAAGGTCTATGAGTTGTATCTTGAGGAAGTTAAGGCACATAAGGAAAAATATCTTAAGGAGCTCAATGAGCTTCGTTTTGATTTAAATCAATCTGAATTAAAAAGTCGCGACTATCTAGCGACTGAGCGCTTATTACAAGTTTTTACAGAAATGTGTATTAGCTTATCTAAACATATGGTTAAGAAGCTTCAAAAGAAGAGTGCGACAGAAGCATATCAATCTTTTTCTATCTTAAAAGAGCATAACCTGATTTCTAGTCATGAGTTACGCACCTGGAAGCAGGTTATTGGTATGCGTAATGGTTTGGTGCATGACTATTTAAATATCGACTTACTGATTATTGAAGATATTCTACGTGAAGGCCATTATCAAACATTAGCGGACTTTACTGATAAGGCTGTGATCTTTTTATTATCGGAATAGTGGCGTGGGAGAGCAGTATTTCGCCTAGCGCTCTTTCAATAGTGTCCTACTACTTATGAGCAGGCACAAAAAAGGCCAACCGAAGTTGACCTTTCAAACGCTAAATTCTAAAACTAGAATTCAAAGCAGTGCTAAGGCTTAAAATTAAGCTTTTGCTTCTGCTGCTGCTTTAGCGATAGCTGCAAAGCTTTTCGCGTCTAGCGCTGCACCGCCAACTAGAGCACCGTCGATGTCTGGTTGTGCGAAGTAAGCTGCTGCGTTTTCTGGTTTAACAGAACCGCCGTATTGGATCACAACTTTATTAGCAACTTCTTCAGATTTCTCTGCGATGTGAGCACGGATTTGAGCGTGGATGCGTTGTGCATCTTCAGCAGTTGCTGCTTTACCAGTACCGATAGCCCAGATTGGTTCGTAAGCGATGATCGCGCCTTCAAGAGCTTCAACGCCTTGAGTGTTGATCACAGCGTCAAGTTGACGAGCACATACTGCAACGGTTTCGCCAGCTTCGTTTTGAGCTTCAGATTCACCGATGCAAAGAACAGGTGTTAGGCCGTTCTCTTTTAGGAATGCGAATTTCTTAGCAACAAATTCGTCAGACTCAGCGTGGTATTCACGACGCTCAGAGTGACCGATGATGATGTGAGAAGCACCGAACTCTTTAAGCATTGCTGGAGACATGTCGCCAGTGAATGCACCGCTGTTGTTTAGGTCAGAGTTTTGAGCACCTAGGATGATTGCGCTGCCTGCTTCAGTAAGCGTACGCTCAGCAAGGTCAACAAATAGAGCAGGTGGAGCAACTGCAACGTCTACGCCTGTCACGCCTTCAAGTTCAGCGTTAAGACCGTTTAGAAGCGCAACAACCATTTCTTTGCTGCCGTTTAGTTTCCAGTTACCCATAACTACAGGATGACGCATAGGATTTTCTCCGCGATTAATTTATGTGAAAGTTAATATGTAAAAAATAAACTTGATTACGTAAGAATATAACAGATTAATAAGTTTAGATCATGACTGTAGTCATGTCTTTCTTGGATCGAGAGAAATGTTCTCAATCTTGACATCGAAGTGCAGGATAGGAGCGAGGTTGGAGTATTTCATTTAGTCAGTGATCCGACATACAGATTAATCCTTATCTTCTCGGTTTTTTCAGTGTTAATTGCTATTAATGGCATCTCAAATACGATCCATGATGGTCATCGAGTTTTTCATGACCTTAAATCGATATAAGGAAGATAAAATGCCTAACCTAGTAATGGAATACTCCAATTCGGTAGACGATCGAGTGAATGTTCAGGGGCTGCTGGAAGATTTACACAACGTGGCGTTGCATTGTGGTCTGTTTGATGTTGGCTCTGTGAAATCTCGAGCTCTGCGTTGCCATAATTGGTTGATAGGTGATGAAGGTGATAGTGTCGATTTTATTCATGTGAATTTTGAGCTATTGGTTGGCCGTACTGAAGAGCAAAAGCGGGAACTCTCTCGTCAGCTCATTGAAGTGCTTCAAGGGCAAGCCAGTCATGTGCGCAGCTTAACAGTGAATATGCGCGATATGGATACCGCCTGCTTTCAGAAAATCATTAACTAGTACTCTCCTTGTTGTTAGGTGGTTATGGAATAGTGGTGGGATGCTGGCGGTTTAATTTTTTAATATTTAGGTAGAAAGATGTCGATTAAAGAGTTGTTACTTTCATTTCAAGGGCGGATAGGGCGAAAAGTTTTCTGGATCTGGAACCTTATCTATTACGCGGCTATTTTTGGTTTTGCGATCGGTATAAATATTCTATTCCCGGTATACGCTTATTTGCTGTTGCCTGTTTTCTTATTGATCTTAATGGTTCCGGATTTAGCGATCACCGCAAAACGTTGGCACGACAGAGATAAATCTAACCGCTGGTTACTTCTTAACGTGCCTCTTATTGTCGGGCGTTTAATGACACCTATGGCGGGAGCAGCATCTGCAACGGCAACGCCTTCCGCTCCAGAATTGATGGCGACGCTGGTGGCGTTCGTATGTGGTATCTGGATCCTCGTTGAATGCGGATTTATGAAAGGCACCACCGGAGACAATCAATACGGTCGTGACCCGCTTCAGCAATAGGCAGAAAGTAAGGGGCCGTTAAAAAGATAAATAGAAAGTTAGAATAAAAGGAGAAAGAGGTGTGGGCCTCTTTCTCATTTTTCTCTTAGAGTAAAAGGAATAATATCCGCTGAATGTGTAGGCGTTACGTTTGCATCATCGTCAAGGACATACTCACCCCCAAGTACACCTTGAAATTTTACAACCTGTACCGATAACTCTTTCATTAACGTGATATTGATGTGATTGGGGTTCTTACAGTGGCTAACCACCAGATCGATATGGCTTTGCTGAGCGCGTAATCGATGCTGCATCACATCCGATGCTGACTGAATCATCTCTTCACACATCTCATGTTTGAGCTGCTTAAAAGCTTGAGGGTTATTTTTAGCCAAAGCGACTAAATCATCAAATGGTGGCAAGGTTTGGTTGGTTAGAGGAAATCCCATATCACTCTCCTACGCGCTATTGATAGTTGGCACACTATCAAAGCATAAGAGAGTTTTGTGGTTAATTCTTGCTCGATTTATTGCATTCTTAAATTTGAGACATTTATTCTCTACGGCAAATTTTGGATCTGATAGGTGCAGCGTCGCTCACCTTGAGTGATATGTTCTGAACGTTGAACCGTGTACGCCTCACCAAGTAGTTGTTGGAAAACATTTAATTCAGATTGGCATAGGTTAGGGCAGCGAGTTGCTGCTTTACAGATCGGGCAGTGATTTTCTATCAATAAGAAACCTTGCTCATTTTTGATAAGCTCAGCCATGTAACCCTCTTGTTCACGAAGTTTGGTCAGCGCTTCAAGTTTCTCTTCTAGGCTATTACAGTCGGCCAACGCTTGTTGGTATTGAGCCAGCGTTTGGCTTTCGCGCTTGGCTGCGACTTGAGCCAAGCCTTCCGGGCCAAATAAACTCTCAACCGCATCAATCATCTGCACGGTGAGTTCACTGTGACGATCGGCAAATTGCGCGTGGCCTTTTTGAGTCAATGACCAGTGGCGGGTAGGTCGTCCGACTTTCACTTTAACGTCATGAAAGGCCAAAATACCATCGTCTTCTAAACCTTGGAGATGTTGACGAGCGCCCATGGTGGTCATGTTAAGATCGTCAGCCAGTTGCTTTGCGGTGACGGCTCCATCCCGTTTGATGCTGTGTAATATCCTATCGATGGTCTTCATTGTGTCCCTGCCTTATGATTCATCTTCATTATGAAGTATGAGTTTAATAAAGCAAATAACTTACTATCCAGAAATTATGGACTACAGCAGAGTGAGTGTGAATTGTCATCAGATAAAAAACGCAGCCGGAAGTGGCTGCGTTTGATGTAGACATTCGTTTGTATAGCGCCAAGTTTAAAAGCATAGAAGCTTAAAAGCTCAAGGCTGGGAACATAACGTTAGAAACCTACAGGATAAAGTCGCGAACTTCAGCGTCTTTACGCTCTAAGTAGTGAATCGACTTGATGCGACGAATGGTGCGACAGCGACCGCGGATCAGCAGTGTTTCTGTTGTCGCGATATTGCCTTTACGTGTGATGCCCTCTAGTAGATCGCCTTTGGTGATCCCTGTAGCGGCGAAAACCACATTGTCGCTGCGTGCCATATCATCCATTTTCAGTACGATATTAGCTTCAACGCCCATCTCTTTACAGCGAGACAATTCTAGCTCACCGTGAGTGCGGTTTTCAGGTGTATCCCCTTTCACATCATGACGCGCCAACAATCTACCATGCATGTCGCCATCTAGAGCGCGAATAACCGCCGCAGAAACTACGCCTTCAGGAGCGCCGCCGATGCAGTACATCACATCCACTTCGCTGTCTGGCATGCAGGTTAAAATAGACGCCGCTACATCGCCATCAGGCACGGCAAACACTCGAACGCCCATTGCTTGCATTTGGGTGATCACTTCATCATGGCGAGGTTTTGCAAGGGTGGTGACCACTAAAGTATCAAGGGTTTTCCCTAACGCTTTTGCGATGTTTTCTAGGTTCTCTTCCAAAGAAAGATGCAAATCGATCACCCCTTTTGCGCCAGGGCCGACAACCAATTTCTCCATGTACATATCAGGGGCTTTTAGGAAGCTGCCTTTTTCGCCAGCCGCTAGAACTGCTAATGCGTTCGATTGTCCCATCGCTGTCATGCGAGTACCTTCAATTGGGTCCACCGCAATATCCACAGCATCGCCACCGACACCGACTTGCTCACCAATAAAGAGCATTGGAGCATCATCGATTTCACCTTCACCGATAACAATCTCACCGCTGATTTCAGTCTTGTTCAATAGGCTACGCATCACTTCTACCGCGGCACCATCTGCGGCGTTTTTATCGCCACGGCCAAGCCATTTATAACCAGCTAGTGCTGCACCTTCGGTTACACGAGAGAATGCCATTGCCAAATCGCGTTTCATGTTGACTCCAAATAAATGAAAGAGAGATAAATAGGAAATTTTGGCAGGATTTTACCATATCAGAAAGGTAACGTTTGCCTTTTTCCATCGCTTTAGTGCTTACTGGTTTTAAAGTTCGTCTGCAATGTAGATTTTTATGGGTAACGGATACGCGATTTGGCTCACTTGAGATGAGAAAAGTTAGCAATTTCGCCGTAAA
>NZ_SYUT01000057.1:0-76021 GCF_005146325.1 Vibrio genomosp. F6
CTAAATTGTTAAAGAGCTTGTTTTAAGCTTTGCTCAAAACGGACGGCCATTTTAGCGATTCAACTAAAAGTGTCAAACACTTTTTTAAGTTATTTCGTAACTCTAAATTGTCCTTCTGAATCACTTCAGAACTCTCTGTGAGCCCTTACCGTGTCAGCGAGGTGGCATTATAGAGATTGCGATCACATTGGCAACCCCTTTTTGCAAAAAAAATGCATTTTATTATCGTTCGACTAAAAAACATTCAAAAGACCATATAAATCGACATTCTGATTACATATCTTTAAATTTTTGAGCAAATTGAGATACTTTTTCCCAATTCGTATATTCAACTTCTTTGCTTGTATCTGTCTCTCCTCCAGTCATCGTCATAATTAAACGAATCATGGTTCTATCAAAGAAGTTATAGCGAGGATAATAGAGAGCTCCAGCGAAAACGCCAATCATCTTAGGTTTCCACGGTGATTTTTTTAAGAAGGTTTTGATATACGCACTACCTTCTGGCGTATCTTTCCCTTGGTCTTCTTTCCTCGCGGTAAGGTTGACACAAAAGAAAGCGACTTTGCTTAACTCCAACTGAGTTAAGTTTTTACTGATGAAACGGTATAGATCTTTGTTTAGATGACCATAGCGAATAGAAGCACCGATCAAAACTCGCTCATACTGAGAAAAGTCCACCGTTTCTATTTCACTGAGATTTTTAGTTTCACAAGAGTAATCTGAAAGTTCACCCTCTATATACTGAAGGATTTTTTTCGTTTGGCCTTCTCGGCTTGAATAAAGAAAAAGAGCTTTTGCCACGAGAGTTTCCTTAGCTACGCCAGAACGTAGGAGTCAAAAGAATTAAAAGAGTGAAAATTTCTAAACGGCCAAATAACATGGAGACGACTAATACCCACTTAGCACTATCATTAATATCACCAAAGTGGAGCGCCACCTCTCCAAGACCTGGGCCTAAATTATTGAGTGTTGCTGCAACTGCGGAGAACGCACTGAGTTCGTCCATTCCTGTCGCTATCAACCCGAGCATACAAACTACAAAAACCAATGCATAGGCGGAAAAGAATCCCCATACCGCATCAACAACTCTTTGCGGTAGGGCTGAACCACCTACTTTAATGGTGTATACCGCTCTAGGGTGGACAAGACGCTTCATTTCACGAGCACCTTGCAAAGTAAGAAGCAGAATTCGAATCACCTTCATTCCACCACCAGTTGATCCTGCACAACCGCCGATAAAGGAAGAGAAGAGTAACAGCACAGGTAAAAACAGTGGCCACTCTGAAAATCCTGTCGTGGTAAAACCAGCCGTTGTTGAGATGGATACTGTTTGGAATAGAGCCTGATCAAAAGCGTCATAGATGGAGTCATAAGACTGGTGATTCAAAAGCAATAAGAAGCAAACAAGAAACAGAACGCTTTGAATAAAGATAAAGGCTCTGAATTCAGGATCTTTCCAATAATATTTAGGGTGCACGCCACCAGAGGCAAATGCAGCAAAGTGCAAAGAGTAGTTACATGCAGAGATAAGAAGAAATACAACGGTGATCATATTTATCGCGTGGCTATCAAAATAACCCATACTGGCATCATGAGTTGAAAATCCACCGATCGCAATAGTCGAAAAGCTATGGCTAATGGCATCGAAGAAACTCATTCCTGCAAGCCAAAAAGCAAAAGCACACGCAATAGTCAAACTTAAATAGATATACCACAACGCTTTCGCGGTTTCGGCTATTCTCGGAGTCATTTTACTGTCTTTAACTGGGCCTGGAATTTCGGCTCGATATAACTGCATTCCCCCGATCCCAAGAACAGGTAAGATCGCAACCGCAAGTACGATTATCCCCATTCCCCCAAACCATTGTAGAAACTGGCGGTAAAACAGAATCGCTTTAGGCAACTCATCTAACCCGACAATAACGGTCGCTCCCGTTGTCGTTAACGCTGAGAATGATTCAAAAAAGGCATCGGTAACTGAAATACTAGGGTTATCAGCAATAAGAAAGGGAAGTGAACCAGCACTACCGATTACCGTCCAAAACAAAACGACAATCAGGAACCCATCCCTCGCTTTTAATTCATGTCGGTGACGTCTATTTGGAAACCAACAGATCCCTCCGCAAAAAAGCAGAACAAAGAAAGTGGTAACAAAAGGAACACCAGCACCATCACGGTACAGTAACGCCACAAATGCAGGCGCTAGCATGGAAACACTAAATAGAGCGAGCAACAGCCCGACGATTCGTATGATTGATCGAAATTGCATGAATAATTAACGAAACTTAGCTTGAAATAAAGCGGCGCTTCTAACTTCCTAGTTATCTTTTATTCCGGTGACCAACGCTTTGGCACCGCTTTTATTTATAATGATTTGAGTAAAGGCATCAACATGACGCTGTTCTATCTCAATATCCATAACAACATGCTCACGATAGTCAGCTTGAGCTTCGACTGCATCGAATTGGCTCATCACTGATTGTGCGATAGGCATAAAAGAGTAGTCTAACTCTAGCCGCAAGTGAGTGGTGATTTTTTTCTCGATTGTTTGAAGCAGCTTTAATGCTTGTTGCACTCCGCCACCATATGCTTTGACTAAACCACCCGTTCCAAGCTTAACTCCACCCGAATAACGTGTGACAACCGCCGTTAGCTCACCCACTCCAGATCCTGATAATTGCGCTAAGATTGGTTTTCCTGCGGTCCCAGAAGGTTCACCATCATCACTAAACCCCCACTTCATTGAATCTTCAGCTCGGCCAGCGACAAAACCCCAACAATTATGTCGAGCTCCAGAATGTTCAGCTTTGATCTGTTCAACAAACAGCTTCGCAGCTTCTACACTTGGTGTATGGGCTAAATGAGTTATGAAGACGCTTTTTTTAATTTCTTCTTCAAATGTCACAGGTGAAGAAGGAATTAGATAGGGAAGAAAATTCATGGTTATCAATTTATATGAATAGTGGCGCTAGTGTAACACGCTCCAAATAAAAGCGATCCTAGATCTGACCCTGCGCACAATGTTAAACAAATGTTTAAAAAATGTATTGAGTTTGACCATCTACAAGTCCACACTAGAATTACTGGTCTAACCAGAACATAAAAACAACACTAATTCTCTCAAACAATCAAGGATTGTGAGTGACGGAGATAGATAATGATTTACCAATCGAACACCCTACAAGTTAAGGAATTACAAGACGGTATCGCAGAATTGAGCTTTTGCGCACCAGCGTCGGTCAACAAGCTTGATCTTGCAACTCTTGAATCACTAGATAAAGCACTCGATGCTCTAAATCAACACCAAAGTTTAAGTGGATTAATCCTTACTTCAAACAAAGACACTTTTATTGTTGGTGCAGATATTACCGAGTTTCTTGGTCTGTTTTCGAAACCAGAAGCAGAGCTAGAAGAGTGGCTTAAGTTTGCCAATAGCATCTTCAACAAGCTTGAAGATCTTCCTGTTCCAACACTTTCGATGATCCGCGGTCATGCACTTGGTGGCGGTTGTGAGTGTGTACTCGCGACCGATTTCCGGATTGGAGACAAGACCACCAGCATTGGTCTACCTGAAACTAAACTAGGTATCATGCCAGGATTTGGTGGGTGTGTTCGTCTACCTAGAGTAATAGGTGCAGATAGCGCCATGGAAATTATTACCGCAGGAAAAGCGAGCCGAGCGGATGACGCATTAAAAATTGGCCTTCTCGATGCCGTTGTAGACAGCGATAAATTACTCGACTCAGCCATCAATACCATCACTCTCGCTAAAAATGAACAGCTCGATTGGCAAGCTCGACGCAAGCAGAAAACATCCGCTCTCACGCTAAGCAAGCTAGAAGCGATGATGAGCTTTACGATGGCAAAAGGTTTGGTCATTCAAAAAGCAGGGCCTCACTACCCAGCACCGATCACCTCTGTTAAAGCGATTGAAGATGCCGCACGTTTAAGCCGAGATGGCGCACTCGATGTTGAAAGACAATACTTCGTAAAACTCGCCAAATCAGAAGTCGCCCAAGCTCTTGTTGGTCTGTTCCTCAACGATCAATACATTAAAGGTATCGCAAAAACTGCCGCGAAATCAGCAAGCAAAGAAACTCAGCGAGCAGCGGTATTAGGTGCCGGTATTATGGGTGGTGGTATCGCTTATCAATCTGCTCTGAAAGGTGTTCCGGTAATAATGAAAGACATCGCACAAGCATCGCTAGATTTAGGCATGAATGAGGCTTCTAAGCTACTCAATAAACGCTTATCTCGTGGTCGTTTAGATGGTTTCAAAATGGCAGGGATTCTTTCATCGATCACTCCAAGCCTACATTATGCGGGCATCGAACAGTCCGATATCATCGTAGAAGCCGTGGTTGAGAACCCAAAAATCAAAGCCGCAGTATTAAGTGAAGTCGAATCACATGTCGGTGAAGATACAGTTGTCACATCAAATACCTCGACGATTCCAATCAACTTATTAGCAAAATCACTCAAACGCCCTGAAAATTTCTGCGGCATGCACTTCTTCAACCCAGTACATCGCATGCCCCTTGTTGAAATCATTCGTGGCGAACACACCTCTGACGAGACGATCAACCGAGTGGTGGCATACGCAGCAAAAATGGGGAAATCACCTATTGTTGTCAATGACTGCCCCGGTTTCTTCGTCAACCGCGTGTTATTCCCTTACTTTGGTGGGTTTAGCAAACTGCTCAGTGATGGTGCTGATTTCACAAAAGTCGATAAAGTTATGGAACGTCAATTTGGCTGGCCAATGGGACCTGCTTACCTACTTGACGTTGTTGGTATTGATACTGCGCACCATGCACAAGCCGTTATGGCGCAAGGCTTCCCAGATCGAATGGGCAAAAGTAGTAAAGATGCCATCGATGCGTTATTTGAAGCGGATAAATACGGTCAGAAAAACGGTTCAGGTTTCTACAGTTATAGCGTAGATAAAAAAGGTCGACCGAAAAAGACATTCACAGAAGATGTTCTACCTTTACTGAAAAATGTGTGCAGTGACGCTCAAGACTTTGATGATCAGACGATTATTCAACGCGTCATGATTCCAATGATTAATGAAGTCGTTCTCTGTTTACAAGAAGGGATTATTGCATCACCTCAAGAAGCGGATATGGCACTGGTATATGGCTTAGGCTTCCCACCATTCAGAGGCGGTGTATTCCGTTACCTAGATAGTATTGGTATTCAAAACTATGTACAAATGGCTGAACAATACCAAGAGCTTGGTGCTTTGTATCATGTTCCTCAGATGTTGAAAGATATGGCAGAAAGCGGCGAAAGCTTTTACCAATCTCAACAATCTAGCTCACTTTAACTCTATCTTTGGAAAAGGAATATAAAGATGAATAACGTAGTAATTGTTGATTGTCTTCGTACACCGATGGGACGTTCTAAAGGTGGAGCATTTCGTCACACAAGAGCTGAAGATTTATCGGCTCACTTAATGAAAGGCATTTTAGAGCGTAACCCTCAAGTCGACCCAAAACAGATCGAAGATATTTATTGGGGTTGTGTACAGCAAACACTAGAGCAAGGTTTTAACGTGGCACGTAATGCCGCCCTACTTGCTGGCCTGCCGATTGAAATTGGTGCAGTAACGGTGAACCGTTTATGTGGTTCATCTATGCAAGCTCTGCATGATGCGGCACGCTCCATCATGGTCGGCGATGCTGAAATCTGCTTGATCGGCGGTGTTGAACACATGGGACACGTCCCAATGAATCACGGGGTTGATTTCCACCCGGGCATGTCGAAGCACGTAGCGAAAGCCGCAGGCATGATGGGATTGACCGCTGAAATGCTCGGTAAAATACACGGTATCAGCCGTGAAGATCAAGATGCATTCGCGGCACGTTCTCACGCCAGAGCACAAGCCGCTACTGTAGAAGGTCGTTTCAAGAATGAAATCCTTCCTACTGAAGCACATGCCGCTGATGGATCGCTGTTTACGTTAGATTACGATGAAGTTATCCGCCCGGAGACAACAGTTGAAGGCTTATCTCAACTCCGTCCTGTATTTGATCCTGCAAATGGTACGGTCACTGCGGGCACCTCTTCAGCGCTATCTGATGGTGCTTCTGCCATGCTCATCATGAGTGAAGATAAAGCCAACGAACTCGGCTTAACTATTCGAGCAAAAGTTCGCTCTATGGCGATTGCTGGCTGCGATCCTTCAATCATGGGATATGGCCCAGTTCCTGCGACACAAAAAGCACTTAAACGTGCCGGCCTAGAGATAGGCGATATGGATGTCGTCGAGCTCAATGAAGCCTTTGCTGCACAATCATTACCGTGTGCGAAAGATTTAGGTTTGCTCGATGTAGTCGATGAAAAGGTCAACCTAAATGGGGGCGCTATCGCATTAGGTCACCCTCTGGGTTGCTCTGGCTCTCGTATCTCCACAACATTGATCAACCTGATGGAAGCAAAAGATGCGAAGTATGGGTTAGCCACAATGTGTATTGGTTTAGGCCAAGGTATTGCGACGATTTTTGAACGTCCATAGCTTTAAATATTCATAGAGGCTAAAGCGTTCTGACAGTATGCGGATATCATAAGAGTCTGCATACACCCGATGAAACGAAGAGATAGAATGCACACACCGCCTTCTATCTCTTTTTTTATCGGTGATCATCGACAATTAATGTATGTATAAAACGCATAGTAAACATGTCAAAGTATCATTTTTTTTCTTTATCACTCTGTCCTACACTCATTGTCATTAACAAAACAGATATTGATAAGCTGAATCCATATTGAACCTTTCAGCGATGTCACCACACCTACATTGGAATCTCTGGAGAATTTTTATGTTTAAAGCATTAGTCCTAAACCAAGAAGACAAAAAGACCATCGCAGCGGTAACCGAAATTGAAGAGTCACAGCTACCTGAAGGTAACGTAAAGATCGATGTGAACTACTCTTCTCTAAACTACAAAGATGGATTAGCAATTACAGGTAAAGGACGAATCATCCGTAACTTCCCAATGGTTCCCGGTATTGATTTAGCAGGGAAAGTATCTCACTCAGATGACCCTCGCTATAAAGAAGGTGATGAAGTTGTTCTTACTGGTTGGGGCGTTGGTGAAGGTCACTGGGGCGGAATGGCAGAGAAAGCAAGCTTAAAGGGCGACTGGTTAGTGCCTATGCCAAAAGGGCTTGATGCTAAAAAAGTAATGACGATTGGTACCGCTGGTTTTACAGCAATGCTTTGTGTTCAGGCCATTGTTGATGCAGGCGTGAAACCAGAAGACGGTGAGATCCTCGTGACAGGTTCAAGCGGTGGTGTAGGCAGCGTGTCAATTACTCTGCTTAACCAACTTGGTTATAAAGTAGCAGCCGTCACTGGCCGAGCTTCAGAAAACGGAGAGCTACTTAAATCACTCGGAGCAAGCCGCATTGTTGAGCGAGCTGAACTTGAAGAACCAGCAAAACCATTAGAGAAACAGCTATGGGCAGGCGCGATTGATACGGTTGGCAGCAAAGTATTAGCAAAAGTATTGGCTCAAATGGATTACAACAGCGTTGTGGCTGCATGTGGCCTTGCTGGTGGTTTTGACTTACCGACAACGGTTATGCCATTTATTTTACGTAATGTCCGCCTACAAGGTGTTGATTCCGTAATGTGCCCACGAGAGAAACGCATTAAAGCGTGGGAACAACTTTCTGAACTATTACCAGAGTCATTCTATGACCAAGCAAGTAAAGAGGTCTCTTTAGAAGAGGCTATCCAAGCCGCTGAAGATATCACTAACGGCCAAATCACAGGTCGTGTTGTAATTAAGATTTAATCCAAATGCTATCGCTTCAAAAAAGATAGCACCAAAGAAGAAAGGTGATGCTCATGGCATCACCTTTTTTATATCCAGTCTATTGAGACATTAGCTAAGCGATTCAATAAATCCACGCCATCAATCTAATCAATAATAGTAACCATAACGAATCCAACTAACTGCCCAGACCTATATCTTCCACTCTTTTTGTAATCAGCTTTCTACACTCATCTTTAAGTACGCGACGCAGCCAAGCCTGAGCAGGTGACGTATCGCAACGTGAATGCCAAATCAGCGAATAATCAAACGGTGTGAACTCAAATGGAAGCCGTTTAACCACCAAATCATAACGTTCTGCCACAAGATAAGCTAAATCAGCAGGGACAGTGATCACTAATGGCATCTTATCGACAATCGCCAACGCGGCTTCTAAGTGATAAGCACGTAGCACCATACGGCGCTCTTTTTGATTGACGAGCGCATTATCAAGCAGAGCTTTCACCCCATCACTTATCGCAATCATCGCATGAGGCAGTGACACATAATCTTCCAGCGACAGCGGCTTATTTGCTAATGGGTGATTCTTAGACACCAGACAAGACACGCCCACCAGCCCTAAAACTTCTTGCTTCAATGGGGCAACAGAACCTATCGGCCTACAAATTGCCATATCCACACGCTCAGTGCTGAGTTGTTTAAATAAGTGCTCATGTTGCAGTGGAGCAAACTCCAAAGAGATATTCGGGGCTTGTTCATAAATTTTAGGCAAGGCATAAGGCAAGATCGTCTGCATCGCATAATCTGTCGTCGCAATAATAAAGTGCTGATCGCAATACAGAGGAGAAAAATCACTGGGAGTAAGAAGTTGGCGTAAAGATTCTAACGGCTGATTGATCCGAGAATTAATTTCACGCGCTTTTTCAGTTGGGACAAGATGCTGACCTTGGCGAGTAAAAAGAGGATCATCTAGCATGTCACGTAAGCGCCCTAACACTCGACTCATCGCAGACTGGCTCAAGTTAAGGCGAACGGCTGCCCGACTGACGCTGCTCTCTTCGAGTAACACTTTTAATGCGACTAATAAATTTAAATCGCGACGATATATCTCTTCTAATTCCACAATCTTAATCCTGCGAACTGACACTTCACATTTATACCATGCATTAGATAAAAAAAATCCCGCAGTTAAGCGGGGAAGCCCAAGAAAAATGGGGATAGTGTCGGAATAAGGTGTTGTTCAGGTTTGGATTTAGTTTTCTTGTTCTTCCGAAGAGCTATGCCAACGGCGCATCTCACTCCAAATACCAATAATTGTGGCACTCATACCAATCAAAGGCATAAATGACGCTTCTTCTGGTGACCTAAGCACTAAGGCACAAAAAGAGATAAAGCATAAAACCGAATAAATCGTTAACCTATCTAGTGCAGTCAACATCGCCACTCCTTAGCTCAATTGTTACTAGGTTGTTAATTAAGTTAAAACAAATAGATCGATTTGCCAAGGGTTATTGCATATTTTTTCTACAGAAGTATCATTCCCAGCTCAAAAGCACGATAAAACACTAGAGATATCACCATGACAATCAATTTGGAACTGGCCACTCACACACTTGAAGCGGAAGGATTACGCTGCCCAGAGCCGGTAATGATGGTTAGGAAGACAATACGCAACATGCAGGATGGCGACGTACTATTAGTAAAAGCTGACGATCCTTCCACCACGCGAGATATCCCAAGTTTTTGTCGCTTTATGGATCACCAACTTGTGAGTGCTCAAGTAGAAAGCCTGCCTTATACCTATTTGATCAGAAAAGGATTAGAAGAGTAGTTAAATTTAACGACTCGTTGACTGAAAAAGCTCAGTAAGAATCAAAGAAAAAGCCGCCATATGACTAACTGGCGGCTTTTTTTATTCTTTTTCAACATTATGCAGTTGTGATTGAAGCTTATCGAGTTGGTGTTGCATTTCACGCATATCCTTACGCATTGGAATAATATGTGCGACTCGGATCCAAGCTTCAGCAGCAAGGCCCGTCATGACAATAGAGCCAACCACCATAGGTAACCACATTTCAGTCAAAACCATACCTAACAAAGTTAACGCTAAGCCAACGGTAAAAAGATAACTTTGTTTTTCTGGAGTCATTCCCATGTAGCGAGTCAACATAATCGTACCCTCCTATTTGTAACTCTTAAGATTAAAGTAGCATGACAATTGTGACACTTGTGTGTCAGTCATCACGCTTAAATACGATTTCGGATGAGATTTTGATCTAAGCTAAATTTCGTTTTGCTACTCAGTAATAACTCAGTCATTAAGGCTTAATTCATCCAACAAAAAGGCTCTATTTATCCTTATTTTAGATGCGCGTTAAAATTCACGAATAAATGAAGTTCAACCGATTTTTCCTTTAACTCCCACCTCTTCAACTAAAAATAATCAAAAAACAGCGAAAACTCGAACCATGCTGATTAAATAACCAACATTGCCCCTACTCGCTTTCTGAATATCTGCGTATAATCGAAGGTTATTTTCAGAACTCAGACAAAAGAATCGCGCGAATTTAATTATGCAAAAATACGATATCAAAACCTTCCAGGGAATGATCCTCGCGCTGCAGGATTATTGGGCTCAAAACGGTTGTACCATTGTTCAACCTTTAGATATGGAAGTAGGTGCGGGTACCTCTCACCCAATGACATGTTTACGTGCACTTGGCCCAGAGCCAATGTCTACGGCATACGTTCAACCTTCACGTCGTCCTACTGATGGCCGTTACGGTGAAAACCCAAACCGTCTGCAGCACTACTATCAATTCCAAGTAGCACTAAAACCTTCTCCAGATAATATTCAGGAGTTGTACCTAGGCTCTCTTGAAGTGCTTGGTGTCGATCCACTTGTGCATGATATTCGCTTCGTAGAAGACAACTGGGAAAACCCGACGTTGGGTGCTTGGGGTCTTGGCTGGGAAGTATGGCTAAACGGCATGGAAGTGACTCAATTCACTTACTTCCAACAAGTTGGCGGCCTTGAATGTAAACCAGTAACAGGTGAGATCACTTACGGTATTGAGCGTCTAGCAATGTACATCCAAGAAGTAGATTCTGTTTACGATCTTGTATGGAACGTAGCACCAGATGGTTCTAACGTGACTTACGGTGATATCTTCCACCAAAACGAAGTTGAGCAGTCAACTTACAACTTTGAACACGCAGACGTAGATTTCCTATTCGGTTTCTTCGACCAGTGTGAGAAAGAGTGTAAAGAGCTACTTGAACTAGAAAAACCACTGCCACTTCCAGCTTACGAGCGCATTCTTAAAGCGGGTCATGCATTTAACCTACTTGATGCTCGTAAAGCAATTTCAGTAACAGAACGTCAGCGTTACATCCTTCGTATTCGCAACCTGACTAAAGCGGTAGCAGAAGCGTACTACGCATCACGTGAAGCACTTGGCTTCCCAATGTGTAAGAAGAGCGAGGAGAAGTAACTATGGCGAAGAATTTTCTAATTGAACTAGGTACGGAAGAGCTTCCACCAACAGCACTTCGTTCTCTAGCAGAAGCCTTTGCTTCTAACTTTGAAGCTGGTCTTAAATCTGCTGAACTTTCTCACGAAGGCATCAAGTGGTACGCAGCACCTCGTCGCCTAGCACTTAAAGTGACAGCACTGGCTGAAGGCCAAGCAGACAAAGTCGTTGAAAAACGTGGTCCTGCAATTTCTGTAGCATTCGATGCTGAAGGCAACGCGACCAAAGCAGCACAAGGTTGGGCTCGTGGTAACGGTATTACTGTTGAGCAAGCTGATCGTCTGAAAACAGACAAAGGCGAATGGCTTCTTTTCAAACAAGAAGTAGCTGGCAAACCAGTTCAAGAATTGGTAATGGACATCGCTGCGAAAGCACTCGCGGGCCTACCAATTCCTAAAGCAATGCGCTGGGGTAACTCAGACATTCAATTTATCCGTCCAGTGAAAACACTGACAGTACTACTAGGTGATGAGCTTGTTGAAGGCGAAATCCTAGGCGTAGCTTCTGCTCGTACTATCCGAGGCCACCGTTTCATGGGCGAACAAGAGTTCACAATCGACTCTGCTGACCAGTACCCTGCGATCCTAGAAGAGCGCGGTAAAGTAATGGCGGATTACGAAGCGCGTAAAGCAATCATCCTTGCTGACTCTCAAAAAGCGGCAGCAGCGGTTGGCGGTAAAGCTGACCTAGAAGATGACCTTGTTGAAGAAGTAACGTCTCTGGTTGAATGGCCAGTAGTACTTACAGCGAAGTTTGAAGAAGAGTTCCTAAAAGTACCTTCTGAAGCTTTGGTTTACACCATGAAAGGTGACCAAAAGTACTTCCCTGTTTACGATGAAAACAAGAAGCTACTTCCTAACTTTATCTTCGTATCAAACATCGAGTCTAAAGAGCCTCGTCACGTTATCGAAGGTAACGAGAAAGTTGTACGTCCACGTCTTGCTGATGCTGAGTTCTTCTTCAACACAGACCGTAAGCGCCCGCTGATCGACCGTCTTCCAGAGCTAGACCAAGCTATCTTCCAGAAGCAGCTCGGTACTATCAAAGACAAAACAGACCGCATCACAGAACTTGCTGGCTACATCGCTGAGCAAATCGATGCTGACGTTGAGAAATCTAAGCGCGCAGGCCTACTGGCTAAGTGTGACCTAATGACATCTATGGTATTCGAATTCACGGATACACAAGGTGTAATGGGCATGCACTACGCGACTCACGATGGTGAAGACGAGCAAGTAGCACTAGCACTTTACGAGCAGTACATGCCTCGTTTCGCTGGTGACGACCTACCAAGCACGGGTATCTCTTCAGCAGTCGCAATGGCAGACAAGCTAGACACTATCGTAGGTATCTTCGGTATTGGCCAAGCACCAAAAGGTTCTGACCCATTCGCTCTACGTCGTGCATCACTAGGTGTGCTACGTATCATCGTTGAAAACGGCTACAACCTAGACCTAACGGATCTGATCGGTAAAGCGAAAGAGCTACTAGGCGACAAGCTAACCAACGACAACGTAGAAGCTGACGTTATCGACTTCATGCTAGGTCGTTTCCGCGCATGGTACCAAGATGCTGGTTTCAGCGTTGATATCATCCAAGCGGTACTAGCACGTCGTCCAACTAAGCCAGCTGACTTTGACCAACGTGTTAAAGCCGTTTCTCACTTCCGTGAACTGGAAGCAGCAGAAGCACTAGCAGCAGCGAACAAACGTGTAGGTAACATCCTTGCGAAATTCGATGGCGAACTACCAGCTGAAATCGATCTAGCTCTTCTTCAAGAAGACGCAGAGAAAGCTCTAGCTGAAAACGTTGAAGTAATGACAGAAGCACTAGAACCAGCATTCGCAACAGGTAACTACCAAGAAGCCCTAAGCAAACTTGCTGACCTACGTGAACCCGTTGATGCATTCTTCGATAACGTAATGGTTATGGCTGATGACGAAGCGCTTAAGAAGAACCGTCTAACGCTACTGAACAACCTGCGTAACCTATTCCTACAGATTGCTGATATTTCTCTTCTACAGAAATAATCATTACATCCGTAGCGAAAAAATATTAGGGAAGCATTTTTGCTTCCCTTTTTTCATCCCTTACATTCACCTTTAAAGCCTCCTAAATAGTGTCATTCTGATAATCGTCTCATTTCAAATTGGGCAAGCGATTCGCTTATCTTCATCGTAACTTTGCCTTTTTTTCAATTTTTAACTTTTCGTGCTTTTCGTCGCAAAATTTGTGCGGTATGTTCATAGTTAACACAGCACTTTTCCACTCGTGGAAAGCCCTCAATAAAAAGAACTATTAATGAATTAGGTACGATAAGTAATGCAATTTTCTAAGTTTGGTGAAAAGTTTAATCGATATTCTGGAATAACTCGTCTAATGGACGATCTCAATGATGGCCTACGCACACCAGGAGCCATCATGCTCGGTGGTGGTAACCCTGCCGCCATTCCAGCCATGCTCGATTACTTTAGCCAAGCCAGTGGAGAGATGCTCGCCAATGGTGAACTTGTCGCTGCCATGGCGAATTACGATGGCCCTCAAGGAAAAGATGCCTTCGTAAAGTCACTCGCTAAGTTACTCAAAGAAACTTACGGTTGGGACATCAGCGAAAAGAACATCAGCCTAACCAACGGCAGTCAAAGTGGTTTCTTCTACCTATTTAACTTATTAGCAGGACAACAACCTGACGGCTCGCATAAGAAAATTCTATTGCCATTAGCACCCGAATACATTGGATATGGCGATGCGGGTATTGATGACGATATTTTTGTCTCTTACCACCCAGAGATTGAGATGCTGGATAATCGCCAGTTTAAATATCATGTCGATTTCGAAGAGCTAAAAATCGATGACTCTGTTGCCGCGATTTGTGCTTCTCGCCCAACCAATCCAACAGGCAACGTCCTGACCGATGAAGAAGTTCGTAAATTGGACAAACTCGCTCGCGAAAACAATATTCCGCTACTGATAGATAACGCTTACGGCCTACCTTTTCCGAATATTATCTTTGAAGATGTCGAACCTTTCTGGAATGAGAACACGATATTGTGTATGAGCCTTTCTAAGCTTGGCTTACCTGGTGTCCGCTGCGGCATTGTGATCGCCAGTGAAGAAGTGACTCAAGCGCTCACCAATATGAATGGCATCATCAGTTTAGCGCCTGGTAGCTTAGGCCCTGCGATCGCCAACCATATGATTACGAATAACGATCTACTACGTTTGAGCACGGATGTGATTAAACCTTTCTACAAACAAAAATCGTTGCGTGCTGTCGAGTTACTACAACAAGCGATTCCAGATGAACGCTTTCGGATCCACAAGCCTGAAGGTGCGATCTTCTTATGGTTATGGTTTGATGAACTGCCGATTACCACCATGGAACTGTACAATCGTTTGAAAGCTCGTGGCGTACTGATCGTTCCTGGCGAATACTTCTTTATTGGTCAGGAAGATGACTGGGAGCACGCTCATCAGTGCCTACGCATGAACTACGTACAAGATGATGAAATGATGCAGAAAGGCATCAATATTATCGCAGAAGAGATCGAAAAAGCTTATCAACAAGGTTAGATAAGCGTTGTGGAACTGAAAAGAGCGCCAATGGGCGCTCTTCTTGTCTTAGCTTAAGGTAAAGCCGTTATCTATTCGATGTTTGACTTAATTATTATCAATTAGGTTTTTACCATTAATTGCAATTTTACGTGGCTGCATCGCTTCTGGGATTTCTCTTTCTAAATCCACATGCAGCAAGCCATTTTCCATTGTTGCGCCAATCACTTTAACGTAATCCGCCAATTGGAATTTACGCTCAAAATCGCGCTCTGCAATACCTTGATAAACATAGTTTTTATTTTCTTCAGCTTGACGCTCACCACGAACAATCAGCATATTCTCTTTCTGAGTGATGTCTAAATGCTCATCAGCAAAACCGGCGACCGCCATTGTAATGCGATACTTATTTTCATCTTGCTGTTCAATATTGTACGGCGGGTAACCACCAGAAGAATTTTTTGACGTATTCGCTTCCATCAGATTAAACAGACGATCAAAGCCAATAGCGTTGCGGTATAGGGGAGTGAAATCTACAGTTCTCATAGTACTATCCTTTCATTAAGCAATAGTCTTAGCGTGGAGTATGACTAAAATCAATACAGTGAATGACTTAGTAAACCGCTAAGAGTGTCAATATTCATTCCTCTGGCTTCACCTCAATTAGCGACAACTCTGGGACATGAACATGAATCATTTTTAAATTGTGGGCTGCCAAACGTATCCTCTCATGAGCGATAGTTGGTCAGCGATTTCCGAGGCCCTGTCTCTTCTAGTTATCTAGCAAGAATGGTCTCCTCTTCACAAATAGATATATGGATTGGTCAAAAGAGTTTCAAGGGATTATTTTTAATTATTTTCCTAATTCAATATTTTTCAGTAACTTAAAAACAAAAAAGACCGCCATTTCTGGCAGTCTTTTAATAAAAAATTTAGTTTTTTGAGACGAAGCTATTTCGTTTTAGTTCAAGGAAGAGGCGCGGAGCATACGAATGTATGTGAGCACCTCTGACACAGAAATTAAGCGAAAGAGCGAAGTATCAAAGAGACTAAACGTCTAGGTTTGCTACTTTAAGTGCGTTATCTTCGATGAAATTACGGCGAGGTTCAACTTGGTCACCCATTAACGTTGTAAACAGTTGATCGGCACCAACAGCATCATCGATTTTCACTTGCATCATGCGACGAGTTTCAGGATCCATTGTGGTTTCCCAAAGCTGATCTGGGTTCATTTCACCTAGACCTTTATAACGCTGTAGGCTTAAACCACGACGAGACTCTTTAATCAACCAGTTCAATGCTTCAACAAAAGTATCCACAGGCTGTGTTCGTTCGCCACGTTTGATGTAAGCATCCGCTTCAATCAAGCCATGTAACGCTTCTGATAGATCTGCTAATTTGCCGTACTCTTTAGAGTTAAACAGGTCTACACTCAATGCGTATTCGTGAGTCACACCATGAGTTCGAACGACAATTTTTGGTAAATTAAGACCAAGCTCTGCATGCTGTTCAACTTCTAAGCTGTACTGACTCGCACCCTCTTCTTTCGCGTTCAATTGCTCAACTAAGGTTTTACCCCAAGTCTCAACGGCGCCAGCATCATGACACTGTTCAGCCGTTAGGCGTGGTGTGTAGATAAGCTCATGAATCAGAGCGCGTGGGTAACGACGGCTCATTCGGTCCACCAGCTTAATACCAGCATTATATTGCTGAACAAGCGACTCAAGACCTTCACCAGAAATTGCTGGTGCATCTGCATTCACGTGTAATTCAGCGTTATCAAGCGCTAAAGAAACTTGGTATTGATCCATCGCTTCTTCATCTTTGATGTACTGCTCTTGCTTACCTTTTTTCACTTTGTATAGTGGCGGTTGAGCAATATAAATGTAGCCACGTTCAATTAGCTCAGGCATTTGACGGTAGAAAAACGTCAGTAGCAGCGTACGAATGTGAGAACCATCGACATCGGCATCGGTCATGATGATGATGTTGTGGTAACGCAGTTTGTCTGGGTTGTATTCATCACGGCCAATACCACAACCTAATGCAGTAATCAGCGTCGCAACCTCTTGAGAAGATAGCATCTTATCAAAACGTGCTTTTTCAACGTTTAGGATCTTACCTTTCAGTGGAAGAATCGCTTGGTTTTTACGGTTACGCCCCTGCTTGGCTGAACCGCCAGCAGAGTCTCCTTCCACAATATAGAGTTCAGAAAGTGCAGGATCTTTTTCCTGACAATCCGCAAGTTTACCTGGAAGGCCCGCTAAATCTAATGCGCCTTTACGACGAGTCATTTCACGAGCTTTACGCGCTGCTTCACGAGCACGAGCCGCATCGATAATTTTAGAACAAACAATCTTAGCTTCTGTTGGGTTCTCAATTAGGAACTCAGCCAGTTTTTCGTTCATTGCTGATTCAACAGCAGATTTAACTTCTGAAGAAACTAATTTATCTTTCGTTTGGCTAGAGAACTTAGGATCCGGCACTTTTACCGAAACAACAGCCGTCAAACCTTCACGTGCATCATCACCAGAAGTAGATGCTTTTGCTTTCTTAGAGAAACCTTCTTTATCCATGAAGCTGTTCAACGTACGCGTTAATGCCGCACGGAAGCCAGCAAGGTGAGTACCACCATCTCGCTGTGGAATGTTATTGGTGAAACAGTAGATGTTCTCTTGGAAGCCATCATTCCACTGCATTGCGACTTCAACGGTAATGCCATCTTCACGTTCAAAATCGAAGTGGAAGATTTTCTGGATGATTGGTGTTTTATTGGTGTTTAAGTGATCAACAAACGCTTGGATACCACCTTCATACATGAAGTGATCCATTTTATCTTCTTCGCGTTCATCAACGAGTTTGATGGAAACGCCAGAGTTCAAGAATGATAACTCACGTAGTCGCTTCGCTAAAATTTCGTAATGGAATTCGACATTCGTGAACGTCTCTTCACTTGGCCAAAAGCGAATCTTAGTACCGGTTGCTTCTGTTTTACCTATTACAGCTAGTGGCGCTTGAGGCTCACCATGGCAATAAGTTTGTTGGTGCGTTTCACCTAAACGGTTAATCGTAAGATCAACCTGCTTTGAAAGTGCGTTTACTACTGAAACACCCACACCGTGCAAGCCGCCAGATACTTTATAAGAGTTATCATCGAACTTACCGCCCGCATGAAGAACCGTCATGATTACTTCAGCGGCTGATACACCTTCTTCTTCATGAATTTCAGTCGGAATACCACGACCATCATCGCTCACAGAGACAGAATTATCTTCATGGATCGTGACGATAATATCATTACAGTGGCCTGCTAACGCTTCATCGATTGAGTTATCCACCACCTCAAATACCATGTGGTGCAGACCGGTACCATCATCCGTGTCGCCAATGTACATTCCTGGACGCTTTCGAACGGCATCCAGACCCTTCAGTACCTTAATACTCGATGAATCGTAATTATCTGACATGAATTACTCTCTCACTAATTAACTATGCTCTATTTTGCCATGTTCCACATGAAACATCTTACTGTTTTCATCATGCATATCTGCAATTTGGCTGGCGGTGATAGAACTTACAAAAACCTGAGCCCCCGTCTTTTTTAAGCAGTCCGCTAGGCGCTCACGACGTTGGCTATCTAATTCGGAAGCAAAGTCATCGATAAGATAAACACATTGCTTTCCTGTCACTTGAGTTAAGTGCTGTCCCTGCGCTACACGCAACGCGCAAACCATTAACTTCAACTGACCGCGTGACAAAACATCCTCTACAGGTGTTCCGTTCACTTTTATCTTAAGATCCGCTTTATTTGGCCCACTAAAGGTATAACCAAGTTGCTGATCTCGTTCAAAATTCGTTTCAAGAATTTCGGCGTAAGGTGTATTTTTATCCCACCCACGGTAATAATTTAACTGGATATCAAATTCAGGCAAAAACGTGCGGCAGATTTCTTCGGCCACGACCTTTAATTGCTCTACATAATCTGAACGCCACTGACTGATTTTTTCAGCCAATTGCGCGAGTTCTTGATCCCAGTAACTGAGTTCTCGGTAATCATGAGCAGTTTTCAGTAATGCGTTTCTCTGCTTACTTAAACGCTTAACTCGCCCCCATGCCTCATAGAAACCAACCTCACTATGAAACACACCCCAGTCAATAAATGCACGACGGTGTTTAGGGCCATCGGTAAGTAAATCAAAACCTTCGGGATGAATCAATTGCAAAGGCAATACTTGTGCTAACTGTGCTAACTTCTGCCCAGATTGACCGCCTATTTTAACCTCTGTTGAGCCATCACGCTGTTTATTTATGCCAATAGGTAGCTCAAATTGATCAGAGGTCATAAAACGACCATGAACAAAGAGTTCACTACACTCATTTTGAATGACTCGCCCCGTTAGAGAGCTCTTAAATGAACGGCCATGCCCCAGCAGATAAATGGCTTCAAGTACGCTGGTTTTCCCGCTTCCATTCGGGCCTATAAGAAAGTTAAAGCCTGATGATAGTTGAATATCACAGGCTTCAATATTTCTAAACTGTTTGACGATTAAACGCGTTAAAGGCATTTGTACGTTACAGACGAATCGGCATAACTACATACATCGCACTATCATCTTCAGCATTTTCAACTAAGGCGCTGGCATTCGCATCTGACATTGAGATCCGAACTTGATCACAACGTAGCGTATTTAATACATCTAAGACGTAACTAACATTAAAACCAATTTCGAGATCATCGCCTTCATACGTAACATCCAACACCTCTTCAGCCTCTTCTTGCTCAGGGTTGTTGGCGGTAATTTTCATCTCGTTATTAACAAGATTAACGCGAACGCCACGGAATTTTTCATTCGATAAGATAGCGGCACGAGAAAACGACTGACGTAGTTCATCACAGCTAGCTTCAAGGGTTTTGGTGGTATTTTGTGGCATTACGCGGCGATAATCAGGGAAACGGCCATCAACTAACTTAGAAGTGAATACATAGTTGTTCACTTCAGCTCGGACGTTAGAACTGCCGATTTGCAGTGTCACTGGCTGCTCAGGTGCATCTAACAGTTTCACTAACTCTTGTACCCCTTTACGCGGCACAATAATCTGCTTTTGAGCAAAGTCTGCACCTAATGACACGAGCGATACCGCCATACGGTGACCATCGGTTGCAACAGATCGCAACGTTGAGCCTTCAATCTCAAATAACATGCCGTTTAGGTAATAACGCACATCTTGGTTTGCCATCGAAAATTGAGTTTTTTCAATTAGGCCACGCAACTCAGCTTGAGTCACTGTGACTTCAACTTCACTTTGCCAATCTTCAATATTTGGAAAATCATTCGCAGGTAAGGTAGCCAAAGAGAAACGACTGCGGCCAGAGCGTACTTGAATACGATCGCCATCTAATACCACAGTGATCACTGCGCTATCAGATAAACCTCGACAAATATCAAGGAACTTACGTGAAGGTACGGTAACAGTACCCGCTTCAAATTCACCTTCTAGTGTCACGCGACTGATCAGTTCAACTTCAAGATCGGTAGCCGTCAATGACAGTACGTTATCTTCTACTTTTAGCAGCAAGTTACCTAGAATAGGCAAAGTCGGTCTACCACCTAACGCGCCAGATACTTGCTGTAAAGGCTTGATTAAGTGACTACGTTCAATCGTAAATTTCATATTTAACTCTTAGCAATAACGGGCAATTAAGAAGACAAGGTTCTAATTAGATTTGAATAATCTTCTTTAATATCATGACTTTCTTCGCGCAACTGAGCAATTTTACGGCATGCGTGTAATACCGTGGTATGGTCTCGGCCACCAAACGCATCACCAATTTCAGGCAAGCTATGGTTGGTTAACTCTTTGGCTAGAGCCATGGCCAGTTGACGAGGTCGTGCCACAGAGCGTGAACGACGTTTAGATAATAAATCAGCAACTTTGATTTTGTAATACTCAGCGACTGTTTTTTGAATATTATCAATGGTCACGAGTTTTTCTTGTAACGCGAGTAAATCACGCAGTGCTTCACGAACAAAATCAATGGTGATAGGGCGGCCAGTAAAGTTAGCATTGGCGATAACACGATTTAACGCACCTTCTAACTCACGTACATTAGAACGCAAACGCTTAGCGATAAAGAAAGCCACTTCGTCCGCCAGATGAATCTGATGGTCTTCCGCTTTTTTCATTAAAATTGCCACGCGTGTTTCTAGTTCTGGTGGCTCGATAGCAACCGTTAAGCCCCAACCAAAGCGAGATTTTAAGCGATCTTCTACCCCGTTTATCTCTTTAGGATAACGGTCAGAAGTTAATATAATTTGTTGATTGCCTTCAAGCAGAGCGTTAAATGTATGGAAGAACTCTTCTTGAGAACGCTCTTTATTAGCGAAAAATTGGATATCATCGATCAATAATGCGTCAACACTACGGTAGTAGCGCTTAAATTCTTCGATCGCATTATTTTGCAGCGCTTTCACCATATCCTGAACAAAACGCTCTGAATGCATGTAGATAACTTTTGCATTCGGTTTGTTGTCGATAATGGCATTACCGACGGCATGCAATAAGTGAGTCTTACCTAAACCGGTACCACCATAAAGAAATAGTGGATTATACGCCGTACCAGGATTATCCGATACCTGACGCGCTGCTGCTAAACCCAACTGGTTCGATTTACCTTCCACAAAGTTATTAAACTTATGCTTAATATTCACATTCGAGCGGTGATTAATATTGATCACCTCAGATTCATCATCCCATGTTTTATGCACAGGTCTGCGAGCTTGCATTCGAGCTGGCGCTGAAGATTCTGCCGCAACATCCGCTTGAGAGCGTACGGGCTTAGGTTTCGGTGCTGCTGCCACAGGGCGGCTACCGACCTCAAATCTCAGGCTCGGGATATCATTACCGCAATACTCTTGAAGTAAGCGGTTAATATTATTCAGGTACTTATCGCGAACCCAATCCAGTACAAAACGGTTAGGTGCAAATAGAGTAAGAGTATTGTCATTGAGCTCTGCTTGTAACGGACGAACCCACATGCTGAATTCTGTTGCTGGTAGCTCTTCTTGAAGCTGTTGCAAACATTGCAACCAAAGCGAAGATGACACGATGCCCCACCCTATTTAGATTATCGGAAAAGATTGGCAATTTTACCTGTTGATAACCCAGATCACCAGCACTTGATCGAGGATCCAGTGAATAAGATCGAAGTTATTCACAATATTTGATGGCTAATACAGTTGATCCACACAAATCACCCCAAATTTACCCACACATTGATCCACAATTGAAGGATCAACCACACTTATCCCCAGAACGAAACCCACCTTTCAGTTATGGTTAATAACTACTAGTTATTTATTCTATTGAGTCTTTTCCCAGTAACATCCTGTCCTATAAAAATAAGGAGTTATAAAATGAAAAACTGGATTAAAGGTACGCTTACTGCGATTGCTCTATCAGCAACCATGACACAAGCCGTTTACGCTGCTACAACTGAAGTGAAAGTCGGCATGTCTGGCCGCTATTTCCCTTTCACATTCGTTAAACAAGATAAGCTACAAGGCTTTGAAGTGGACTTGTGGGATGAAATTGGCCGTCGTAACGACTACAAAGTTGAGTATGTTACCGCTAACTTCTCTGGCTTGTTTGGCCTACTAGAAACAGGTCGAATTGATACCATCTCAAATCAGATTACGATCACTGAAGCTCGTCAAGCTAAATACCTATTTGCTGACCCTTATGTGGTAGATGGTGCGCAAATAACCGTTCGCAAAAACAATGACGCGATTAAAAGTATTGAAGACTTAAGCGGTAAAACCGTTGCAGTCAACCTAGGCTCAAACTTCGAGCAACTGCTGCGTGATTACGATAAAAACAACGCAATTACGATCAAAACCTACGACACAGGTATTGAACATGATGTCGCACTTGGCCGTGCCGATGCTTTTGTCATGGATCGCCTATCAGCGCTAGAGTTAATTAAAAAAACAGGCCTACCACTGAAACTCGCTGGTCAACCGTTTGAAACCATCGAAAATGCTTGGCCATTTTTAAATAATGATAATGGTAAAAAGCTACAACAAGATGTGAACAAAGCATTAGCGGCGATGCGTGCTGATGGAACGCTAGGTTCAATTTCTGAAAAGTGGTTTGGTGCCGACATCACCCAAAAGTAATTTGATTGTCGTCAATCAGCCCACTACTTTATCAATGATGTAGTGGGTTTTTGCTTTCTTTACGTTGTACAAAAGAGATAAATAATGGGATTTGATTTTAATTACATGCTGGAACTGTTGCCGATACTGTTTAAGTACCTTGGCACAACCATGGAAATGGCTATCTGGGGATTACTATTCTCACTGATACTGGCCGTCATTCTTGCCAACATTCGCGTATTCAAGATCCCTGTATTCGATCAACTCAGCCAGCTATATATTAGCTTTTTCCGTGGTACGCCATTACTCGTTCAGCTTTTCTTACTCTATTATGGTCTGCCACAAGTCTTTCCTATTCTCGTCGGGCTAGATGCCTTCAGTGCTGCGGTGATTGGGCTTACTCTCCACTTTGCTGCTTATATGGCTGAAAGTATTCGTGCTGCCATCATGGGAATAGATCGTAGCCAGATGGAAGCCAGCTTATCGGTTGGCATGACGACAAGCCAAGCCATGCGAAGAATCATTCTTCCACAGGCGACACGTATTGCCCTGCCATCATTGATGAACTACTTCATTGATATGATCAAATCGACATCACTTGCTTTTACATTAGGTGTTGCCGAGATAATGGCAAGAGCTCAGATGGAAGCTGCATCCAGTTTCCGTTTTTTCGAAGCTTTCTTAGCCGTCGCTCTCATTTACTGGGGAGTGGTCATCATCTTAACTCGAGTGCAGATTTGGGCTGAAGCAAAAATGAACAAGGCATACCAACGATGATAAAACTAACCAATATCCATAAAAGCTTCGGCGATAATGAGATCCTAAAAGGTATTGATTTAGAAATAAAACAGGGTGAGATAATCGTTGTTATCGGCTCTAGTGGTACAGGAAAATCAACCTTATTACGCTGTATTAACTTTCTTGAGCAAGCCAATAAAGGCACGATTAGCATTGATGATATCGATGTGGATACAGAGAAATTTACCAAAGCAGAAATTCTTGCGTTACGAAGAAAAACAGGCTTTGTTTTCCAAAATTATGCACTATTTTCTCATTTTACCGCACGCCAAAACATAGCAGAAGGCTTGATCACTGTTCGTGATTGGAAAAAAGATCAAGCGTATGCCAAAGCACAACAGATCTTGGATGATATCGGCTTAAGCGACAAAGGCGACAGTTATCCAGCCGCACTCTCAGGAGGCCAACAGCAACGAGTTGGCATCGGCCGCGCGATGGCATTACAACCAGAGCTTCTTCTATTTGATGAGCCAACATCAGCATTAGATCCTGAATTGGTTGGGGAAGTTCTCGCATTAATGAAACAATTAGCAACTCAACATCAAACCATGTTGGTTGTAACACATGAAATGCAGTTCGCAAAAGAGGTCGCAGATAGAGTGATCTTCATGGCTGAAGGCAAGATAGTAGAACAGGGAACACCGGATCAAATATTCAATGATCCGCAAGACCCAAGGCTACTAAAATTCTTAAATTTGGTCGGGATCGAATAGGATCCTTGCGCTCTTGCTCACAAAACGTATAATCCGTCGACCGGAATTATCGTTGAACCAATTATTGACTCTTTGAGAGCCAGTGATTACAATTCCGCCTCTTTGTTGAGAGGCGTCGGATTTCCTGTTCTTAATAAAGACAAGAAAATATGCCCACGCCGGGTTTAACAAAACCTAAAAACTACTGATCAGTAAGGTAATTACAATGAAACGCACTTTTCAACCTACAGTTCTAAAGCGCAAGCGTTCACACGGTTTCCGTGCTCGCATGGCGACTAAGAACGGCCGCGCAACAATCAATGCACGTCGTGCAAAAGGCCGTAAGCGCCTTTCAAAATAATTAAATTATTTTGAATACGTTCGCGTTCAATCGGGAGTTACGCTTGTTAACTCCCGAGCATTATCAAAATGTCTTCCAGCAAGCTCATAGAGCAGGCTCCCCCCATTTCACCATTATTGCTCGCAATAACTCTCTTTCTCATCCTCGTCTTGGATTAGCAGTTCCGAAAAAACAGATTAAAACCGCAGTCGGTCGTAATCGCTTTAAACGTATTGCTCGTGAAAGTTTCCGTAATCAACAACATAAACTTCCTAACAAAGATTTTGTTGTAATTGCAAAAAAGAGTGCTCAAGATTTAAGCAATGATGAAATGTTCAAGCTCTTTGAAAAATTATGGCTTCGCCTGTCTCGCCCTTCACGAGGTTAGCTATTGGGCTGGTCCATCTTTACAGATGGTTCATTAGTCCCCTTATCGGACCTCGCTGTCGGTTTACTCCAACCTGCTCTTTGTATGCGTTAGAAGCATTGAAAGCTCACGGTTTTGTAAAAGGGTGTTGGTTATCAGGCAAACGTCTATTAAAATGTCACCCTTTGAATGAAGGGGGATTTGACCCCATTCCACCAGTCCAAAAACAAGACAGAGATAAATAACGATGGCTTCTCAACGTAATATCCTGCTAATCGCACTGGCTCTAGTTTCTTTTTTATTGTTCCAACAATGGAACATTGCAAAGAATCCAGCACCACAAGCGGTTGAACAGGCACAACCAAGCAGCACACTACCTGCTCCATCTTTGGCTAACGAGCTTGATCCTGCTCCAGCTCAACAAGCATCAGCAAAAACTATCCAAGTAATTACTGATGTTTTGACTCTGTCAATCGATACAGTTGGTGGTGATGTAGTTACAGCAAACCTAAATGATTACTCTGCAGAATTTGATTCTGAAGATTCTTTTACTCTTCTTAAAAACGAACCTGGTCACCAATTTATCGCTCAAAGCGGTTTAGTGGGTCCTCAAGGTATCGATTTAAGCAGCACTAACCGCCCAAGCTACACGGTTTCAGCAGACAGCTTTACGCTGGCTGACGGTCAAGATGAACTACGCATCCCAATGACTTACCAAACTAACGGCTTAGATTACACAAAAACATTCATCCTTAAGCGCGGCAGCTACGCAATTGATGTTGAATACGATGTAATCAACAACTCTGGCAATAATGCAACATTCGGCATGTACGCTCACCTACGTCAAAACGTAATGGACGATGGTGGCAGCCTAACAATGCCAACTTACCGTGGTGGTGCTTACTCTACGGAAGATACGCGTTACAAAAAATACAGCTTCGATGATATGCAAGATCGCAACCTGTCTCTTAACCTAGCCAATGGCCAAGGTTGGGCAGCAATGATTCAGCACTACTTTGCAAGCGCATGGATCCCACGCGACGAAGCAGGCAGCAACCTTTACACTCGTGTTATTGGTAGCCTTGCCGACATTGGCGTTCGTATGCCAAACAAAACAATTGCGACAGGCGACAGTGCCAATTTCCAAGCAACGCTTTGGGTTGGTCCTAAACTTCAAGAGCAAATGGCTGCCGTTGCACCAAACCTAGATCTAGTAGTGGACTACGGTTGGTTATGGTTTATTGCGAAACCACTTCATACTCTGCTTTCGTTCATTCAAGGTATCGTTGTGAACTGGGGTCTGGCAATTATCTGTCTAACATTCATCGTTCGTGGTGCTATGTACCCACTAACGAAAGCTCAGTACACGTCTATGGCGAAAATGCGTATGCTTCAGCCTAAGCTGACCGCAATGCGTGAACGTATTGGCGATGACCGTCAACGCATGAGCCAAGAAATGATGGAGCTGTACAAGAAAGAGAAAGTAAACCCACTCGGTGGCTGTTTACCAATCGTTCTTCAAATGCCAATCTTCATTTCACTATACTGGGCACTAATGGAGTCTGTTGAGCTACGTCATTCACCGTTCTTCGGTTGGATTACTGACCTTTCAGCACAAGACCCATACTACATCTTGCCACTTCTAATGGGTGCTTCAATGTTCCTAATTCAGAAGATGAGCCCAACGACAGTAACGGATCCAATGCAGCAGAAGATCATGACCTTTATGCCGGTTATGTTTACATTCTTCTTCCTGTTCTTCCCTTCAGGTCTGGTTCTATACTGGCTAGTATCGAACATCGTAACTCTGATTCAGCAAACGCTTATCTACCGAGCGCTGGAAAAGAAAGGTCTGCATACTAAATAACATTTAGTAGTAACCTAAAAAAATAGAGAAAGGCGACCAAAAGGTCGCCTTTTTGTATTTCGCTGATTACAATTCAACTCATTACATTTTAATGATATTACTCATTAATGATTCACATTGAACCGTATTAAATTTAAGTAGGCACATTATGACTACAGACACCATTGTCGCTCAAGCTACCGCCCTAGGGCGAGGCGGAGTCGGTATTATTCGAGTATCAGGCCCTAAAGCGACCCAAGTTGCTATAGAGGTTACCGGACGTGAGCTAAAGCCACGTTATGCTGAATATCTTCCGTTTAAAGGGCAAGATGGAACCGAACTCGATCAAGGTATTGCACTCTATTTTCCAAACCCGCACTCCTTTACTGGAGAGGATGTTTTAGAGCTGCAAGGCCACGGCGGTCCTGTTGTCATGGATATGCTAATCAAACGCATTCTTGAGATCCCCGGATTACGAGCAGCGAAGCCTGGAGAATTCTCTGAACGCGCCTTCTTAAATGACAAGATGGACTTAACTCAAGCAGAAGCCATTGCTGACTTAATTGACGCCAGTTCAGAAGAAGCCGCAAAATCAGCACTACAATCGCTTCAAGGTGAATTTTCAAAGCGCATCAATACCCTTGTTGAATCGCTCATCTACCTACGAATCTACGTAGAAGCTGCTATTGATTTTCCAGAAGAAGAGATCGATTTTCTAGCGGATGGAAAAGTAAGCGGTGACTTACAAGCCATCATCGATAATTTGGAAGCGGTACGCAAAGAGGCCAATCAAGGTGCAATCATGCGTGAAGGGATGAAAGTCGTCATTGCTGGCCGCCCAAATGCGGGAAAATCAAGTTTGCTGAATGCTCTTTCTGGTAAAGAGAGCGCCATTGTGACAGATATTGCAGGTACAACACGAGATGTATTACGTGAGCACATTCATATCGATGGCATGCCGCTGCACATTATTGATACCGCTGGATTGCGAGAAGCTTCTGATGAAGTCGAAAAAATTGGTATTGAACGCGCATGGAAAGAGATAGAACAAGCCGATCGTGTTCTATTTATGGTTGACAGTACAACCACGCAAGCGACGGATCCTAAAGAAATTTGGCCTGATTTTGTCGATCGACTACCAAACAATATTGGAATGACAGTGATCCGCAATAAAGCGGATCAAACTACCGAAGATCTTGGTATTTGCCACGTAAACGATCCGACGCTTATTCGACTGTCAGCGAAAACGGGAGAAGGTGTGGATGCTTTACGTAATCACCTAAAAGAGTGCATGGGCTTTGCTGGTGGCAACGAAGGTGGCTTCATGGCTCGTAGACGCCATCTTGATGCGCTAGAGAGAGCAGCAGAGCACTTAAACATAGGCCAGCAGCAGCTAGAAGGGTATATGGCAGGTGAAATTCTGGCAGAAGAGCTTCGCATCACTCAACAGTACCTAAATGAGATCACAGGTGAGTTCAGTTCCGATGATTTACTCGGAAAAATCTTCTCTTCATTCTGTATCGGAAAATAAACCATTAAACGCGATTTAATAGACATCGCGTTTTTTATTACAAGGAATAAAGAATGATTCATATCATTACTGGCAGTACTCTCGGTGGTGCCGAATACGTAGGAGATCACTTAAGTGACCTTCTGCAAGAGAAAGGGCTAGAGACAGTCATCCACAATCAACCTCAAATAAGCTCTATTCCTAATAGTGGCACTTGGTTAGTCATCACATCGACTCACGGTGCAGGCGCGTACCCAGATAATATCCAGCCGTTTATCTCTGAATTAGAAAAAAATCCACCTAAAATGGATGGCGTTAAGTTCGCTGTCATTGCGATTGGTGACTCCAGTTATGACACTTTTTGTGCTGCTGGTTTGCATGCTTTTTCACTCTTAAAAGAGATAGGAACAACCTCGATCAGTGACTGTTTTACCATTGATATTTTATCCCAATCAGTACCAGAAGACGCTGCAGAAGAGTGGCTAAACCAGCATTTTGACCAGTTTTAGAGCTAGAATTATCTCTATAAAGGCGGTGTCTACCGCCTTTTTTTATGCCTAATTTTAAATTTGTGAATAACTTTCTCTAATTTCACAAAACTGTTTGCTCAAAAAACAAACAAACCACTTGTGGATAACATAGCTCATTTCCAGTGTTAAACCTATAGTTATCCCAATGATAACTTATATGCTTGGATCCCCCTGTGCATAAGTAGCCATTTTGATCCCAGCTAATCCTCCGATTGATCCAAACTAGATCACACCTTTTGATCCACAAAAGATCAATGATCTTGTTGATCATTTTCCACTTATCCACAGAAACACTCGATCCTAATAATAGATCTAATAAAAGATCTCTATAAAGATCTTATATATATTAAGGAAAGGAGCTTTGATCAAAAAAAGCTAAAAGCGATTCTCTAGTCCATGGAAAAAAGGTAGAATAGCGCTCCATTTTCTCTGTCCATTAAATCGTTTTTATACCTGAGGTCGGTCCATGCTTTATCACGAAAAATTTGACGTCATTGTTGTTGGTGGCGGTCATGCAGGAACGGAAGCCGCACTCGCATCAGCCCGTACTGGACAAAGTACACTCTTGCTTACTCATAACATCGACACGTTAGGACAAATGTCTTGTAATCCGGCAATTGGTGGTATCGGTAAAGGTCATCTTGTCAAAGAAGTCGATGCTATGGGTGGATTGATGGCACAAGCTATCGATCACGCAGGTATTCAATTTAGAACTTTGAATGCATCAAAAGGTCCTGCAGTAAGAGCAACTCGTGCTCAAGCTGATCGAGCTCTGTACAAAAGTTATGTACGCCATGCTCTTGAAAACACACCAAACCTAACTCTGTTTCAACAATCAGTCGATGATCTCATTGTTGAGAATGATCATGTCGTAGGTGTCGTTACTCAAATGGGATTAAAATTCCATGCCAAAGCCGTAGTGTTAACGGTTGGTACTTTCCTTGGTGGAAAAATTCATATCGGAATGGAAAGCTCTGCGGGAGGGCGAGCAGGAGATCCTCCGTCAATCGCACTAGCAGATCGTTTACGTGAGTTACCATTCCGAGTCGATCGTCTCAAAACAGGTACACCACCACGCATTGATGCCCGTAGCGTTGATTTTTCCGTACTTGAAGCTCAGCATGGTGATAACCCAACGCCTGTATTTTCTTTCATGGGATCACGCAGCCAACAACCTCGCCAAATTCCATGCTTTATCACGCATACCAATGAAAAAACGCATGATGTAATACGTGCTAATTTAGATCGCAGCCCAATGTATGCTGGTGTTATCGAAGGTATTGGACCTAGATATTGCCCATCAATTGAAGATAAAGTGATGCGTTTTGCTGACAAAAACAGCCACCAAATCTTCATTGAGCCTGAAGGACTCACGACTCATGAGTTGTACCCTAACGGTATTTCAACAAGCTTACCTTTTGATGTACAAGTTCAAATTGTTCGTTCAATGAAAGGTTTTGAAAATGCACATATTGTTCGTCCAGGTTACGCGATTGAATATGATTTCTTTGATCCTAGAGATTTAAAACAGAGCTACGAAACGAAATTTATTGGTGGATTATTCTTTGCTGGCCAAATCAACGGCACAACAGGCTATGAAGAAGCGGCAGCTCAAGGCTTAATGGCCGGACTAAACGCAAGCTTGTATACACAAGGTAAAGAGTCATGGAGCCCAAGACGTGATCAAGCCTATATGGGCGTGTTGATCGATGATTTATCGACAATGGGCACGAAAGAACCTTACCGTATGTTTACTTCACGTGCGGAATACCGCTTATTGCTTCGTGAAGACAATGCTGATTTACGTTTGACAGAAAAAGCGCATGAGCTTGGTCTTATTGATGATGCTCGCTGGGCTCGATTCAACCAAAAAGTTGAAAATATTGAGCAAGAGCGCCAACGATTAAAAGATCTATGGATGAACCCAAAATCTGAAGGTATCGCGGATCTTAACGCATTATTGAAGACACCAATGTCACGCGAAGCGAGTGGTGAAGATCTTTTACGTCGTCCAGAGATCACCTACCCACTGCTGACTGGTTTGGATATGTTTGCTCCAGCCCTTGAAGATCAACAAGCCGCAGAGCAAGTTGAGATAATGGTGAAATACGAAGGTTATATTCAGCGTCAGCAAGATGAAATCGACAAATCATTACGCCACGAGAACACTAAACTGCCAATCGATCTTGATTACAGTGAAGTGAAAGGGCTATCAAATGAGGTCGTAGTGAAATTGACCACGGCCAAGCCGGAAACATTAGGTATTGCATCGCGTATCTCTGGTATCACTCCAGCGGCCATTTCTATTTTATTGGTGCATCTGAAAAAACAAGGTTTACTGAAAAAAGGCGAGCAAGCTTAATGAGCGTATTACGTATAAAACTAGACCAATTATTAGCTCAAACTGATTTAGAAGTGAATGAGAATCAGCGTGAACAACTCGTCGGTTATGTGGAGATGTTGAATAAGTGGAATAAAGCTTACAACCTCACCTCGGTTCGCGATCCTATGGAAATGCTGATTAAACATATTTTAGACAGTATTATTGTAAGTACATACTTACATGGAAAGCGTTTTATTGACGTTGGTACTGGGCCTGGCTTACCTGGCGTACCACTTGCAATCATGAATCCAGATTATGACTTTGTCTTATTAGACAGTTTAGGTAAGCGAATTCGTTTTATTAAACAGGCTACCCACGAATTAGGCATCAAAAATGTGACGCCTATTCAAAGTCGCGTAGAAGAGTATCAACCTGAAGATAAATTTGATGGTGTACTCAGCCGTGCATTTGCTTCAATGACGGATATGGTGGAATGGTGTCATCACTTACCAAAAGATAATACTGGTGTGTTTATGGCGCTAAAAGGTCAATTATCTGAAAACGAAATTGAGCTTATTCCAGAATGGTGTACCGTGACAGATGTCAAAGCTTTACAGGTTCCAGAGCTTGAAGGTGAGCGTCATCTGGTAATCTTATCGCGTAAGGGATAACAGCGAGGCAATCGTGGGAAAAATCGTAGCAATAGCTAATCAGAAAGGCGGAGTGGGGAAAACCACAACCTGTGTCAACCTAGCCGCTTCAATGGCTGCCACTAAGCGTAAGATATTAGTGATAGATCTTGATCCTCAAGGCAATGCCACAATGGCGAGTGGGATCGATAAATATCAAGTTGATGCCACTGCTTATGATTTATTGGTCGAAGATACTGCATTTAGTGAAGTGGTACAGCGCAGCACGAATGGCAACTATGACCTCATTGCTGCAAACGGAGATGTAACCGCGGCTGAAATTAAACTAATGGAAGTCTTTGCGCGTGAAGTTCGGTTAAAAAATGCGCTATCTATGGTTCGTGATAACTATGATTTCATCTTTATTGATTGTCCTCCCTCTTTAAATCTTCTTACAATCAACGCAATGGCAGCAGCGGATTCTGTATTAGTGCCAATGCAATGTGAGTATTTTGCGTTAGAAGGTTTAACTGCGTTAATGGATACCATCAGCAAACTGGCTGCAGTCGTGAATGAAAATCTAAAGATAGAAGGTTTGTTGCGTACAATGTACGATCCGAGAAACCGACTCTCCAACGAAGTCTCCGACCAGCTTAAGAAGCACTTTGGTAGCAAAGTGTATCGCACAGTGATTCCACGTAACGTTCGCTTAGCTGAAGCTCCAAGTCATGGAAAACCAGCTATGTATTACGACAAGTATTCCGCCGGGGCTAAAGCATACTTAGCTTTGGCAGGTGAAATGCTTCGTCGTGAAGAAGTCCCAGTATAAACTTTAATCCAAGGAATTCGCTCAATGTCTAAGCGTGGTTTAGGAAAAGGATTGGATGCTTTACTTGCAACCAGTTCATTAGCTCGTGAGAAACAGCAAGTCGCCTCACATAGTCAATTGCTCTCTTCTGATGGCGAGTTAAAAGATTTATCGACTAACAGCTTAAGAGCGGGTGTGTATCAACCTCGTAAAGATATGGAACCAGAAGCGTTGCAAGAACTTGCGGCTTCTATTCAGTCACAAGGCATTATTCAACCGATCATTGTCCGTCAGATTGAGCAAGGTCAGTTTGAAATTATCGCGGGTGAAAGACGTTGGAGAGCGGCTAAGCAAGCAGGGCTAAAACAAGTCCCATGTTTGGTGAAAAATGTAAAAGATCGAGCTGCGATTGCAATGGCGTTGATTGAAAATATACAGCGTGAAGATCTTAACGTTATGGAAGAAGCTCAAGCTTTAGAGCGGTTACAGAATGAGTTTTCCTTAACGCATCAACAAGTTGCTGAAGTTATTGGCAAATCTAGAACGACAGTCAGTAACTTATTACGTCTAAATCAGCTCCATGATGACGTAAAAGGTTTAGTTTTAACTAAACAGCTAGAAATGGGGCATGCTAGAGCGCTTCTTGCTTTAGAAGGTGAACAGCAAGTTGAGGTTGCGCAGAATGTAGCAGCGAAACAATTAACCGTTCGCCAGACAGAGCAATTGGTTAAAAAATGTTTATCTCCAAAGGTTGAAGGTAAAAACCAACCTGAAGATGAAGATGCTAAGCAAATGTCACAGAGCTTAAGTGATATTCTTGGCTCAAAAGTGTCGGTAGTTCGCTCTGTCAACGGTAAGTCAAAAATAACGATTAGTATTGATGAACCTCACAAATTAGAGCAACTTATTGCCAAGCTACATAGCTAAATGAGATAATTGATTTAGGTCAATTATGCAAAAAATGAAATTTCATTCGAAAGTTGTCGGTTTGTAAACAAAAGTGTAACTTTTTGCTGCGTTTTTATTGCAATCAGTTTGACTCACCGTATAATTTTCGGAAAATTCCCCGCACTGAGCAGTATGAGGTGCATAGTGGATATTATTAGAGGTACGAATACATGGTAGCTGCGTTAGCGAGACCAGGACGAGAGCTTGCAAAGCAATTGTTAATGATCGAGTTTGGCGCGGTTATGTTAGTGGCAGCAGGGATGGCTATAGCCGTAAATGCTGATTGGGGCCTTTCAGCGCTTGTTGGTGGTGGTATTTTTGTCATTGCTAACGCGGTTTTCGCGTTGTGTGCTTTCATGTTTAGTGGAGCTCGTGCTGCCAAGCGCATCGCGGCCTCTTTCTATACAGGACAAGCCTTAAAAATCCTAATCACGGTTGTACTATTTTCTGTTGCTTACGTGTATATGCAGGTGGAACTTGTTCCCCTCAAACTAACCTATTTGCTGGCATTAGGGATTAACATCTTTGCGCCAGTGCTATTCATTAACAACAAAAAATAGGATGAGTTATGGCTGCGCCAGGTGAAGCGCTAACACAATCCGGATATATTGCCCACCACTTATCAAACCTATCGCTTGCGAAATTGGGTTTGGTAGCGGATGAAGCAAGCTTCTGGAACGTACATATCGATAGCCTGTTTTTTTCTGTGTTTACAGGACTGATTTTCCTTTGGATTTTCCATTCTGTCGCTAAGAAAGCAACAGTAGGTGTACCAGGTAAGCTACAGTGTGCCGTTGAAATGGTAATAGAGTTCGTTGACCAAAACGTCAAAGATACTTTCCATGGACGCAACCCACTTATAGCTCCGCTGGCACTGACTATCTTTTGTTGGGTATTATTAATGAACATCATGGACTTAGTTCCAATTGATTTCTTACCTTACCCAGCACAACATTGGCTAGGCATCCCTTACTTAAAAGTGGTTCCTTCTGCTGATGTAAACATCACCATGGCTATGGCTCTGGGTGTTTTTGCTCTGATGATCTACTACAGCATCAAAGTGAAAGGCCTGGGTGGCTTCGCAAAAGAATTAGCGTTACATCCATTTAATCACTGGTCTATGATTCCGTTTAACCTTCTAATTGAAGTGGTATCGCTTTTAGCTAAACCTCTTTCTCTTGGTATGCGTTTATTCGGTAACATGTTCGCTGGTGAGGTTGTATTTATTCTTTGTGCAGCAATGCTACCATGGTGGCTACAATGGATGGGTTCACTTCCGTGGGCAATCTTCCATATTTTGGTAATCCTGATTCAGGCATTCGTATTCATGATGTTGACAATTGTTTATCTGTCAATGGCACACGAAGACCACGATCATTAATTTTTTAAGCTTTTATTTAGGCATTAAGCCAACAACTATAAATTGGAGATAGTAATGGAAACTTTACTGAGCTTTTCAGCAATCGCCGTGGGTATCATCGTCGGTCTTGCTTCTCTTGGTACTGCGATTGGTTTCGCACTTCTAGGTGGTAAATTCCTTGAAGGTGCTGCTCGTCAACCAGAAATGGCTCCTATGCTGCAAGTTAAGATGTTCATCATCGCTGGTCTGCTTGATGCGGTTCCAATGATCGGTATCGTAATCGCTCTACTATTCACGTTTGCTAACCCATTTGTTGGTCAACTAGCAGGCTAATTAACGACTTACGTTAATTAAATTTTTGTAGTTGATACTTAACGAGGGGTAGCTGTTGTGAATATAAACGCAACTCTGCTAGGTCAAGCAATTGCTTTTGCAATGTTTGTAGCGTTCTGCATGAAATATGTATGGCCGCCAATCATGCAAGCAATTGAAGAGCGTCAGAAAAAAATTGCTGACGGTCTTGTAGCTGCTGAACGCGCTGCAAAAGACTTAGATTTAGCACAAGCCAACGCTTCTGACCAAATGAAAGAAGCGAAACGCACTGCAACTGAAGTAATCGATCAAGCGAATAAGCGTAAAGCTCAAATTGTTGATGAAGCACGCGAGGAAGCTCAGGCAGAACGCCAGAAAATCCTAGCACAAGCTGAAGCAGAACTTGAAGCTGAACGTAACCGCGCTCGTGATGAGCTTCGTAAACAAGTTGCAACTCTGGCTGTAGCTGGTGCTGAGAAAATCCTTGAGCGTACAATCGATAAAGATGCGCACAAAGATATTCTTGACAACATTACTGCAAAACTTTAAAGCGAGGGGCAGGATATGTCTGATTTGACTACAATCGCACGCCCCTATGCTAAAGCAGCGTTTGATTTTGCGGTTGAGAAAGGTGAGCTAGACCAATGGGGTCAAATGCTAACCTTTGCTGCCGAAGTAGCAAAAAACGATGAAATTGCTGATTTGCTAAGTGGATCTGTATCTGCTGAGCAATTGTCTGAAATATTTATCGCAATTTGCGGCGAACAGTTTGATGAATTCGGCCAAAACCTAATTAAGGTGATGGCTGAAAATGGCCGATTAAAGGCCATGCCTGAAGTCTGTGAAGAGTTTTTAATGCTTAAACAAGAGCATGAGAAGAAAATTGATGTTGAAGTACTTTCAGCCGTCGAACTTTCTGAAGAACAACGCACAGAAATCAGCAGCAAACTTGAGCAGCGTCTTGAACGCAAAGTTCAGCTGAATTGCAGTGTAGATGAGACCCTACTTGGTGGGGTTATTATTCGAGCCGGAGACCTAGTCATCGATAACTCAGCGCGTGGTCGTTTGAACCGCCTGAGCGATGCCTTGCAGTCTTAATGGGGATTGGAGCATGCAACTTAATTCCACTGAAATAAGCGATCTAATCAAACAACGTATTGAATCTTTCAACGTTGTTAGTGAAGCTCGTAACGAAGGTACTATCGTATCGGTAAGCGACGGTATCATCCGCATTCACGGCCTAGCGGACGTGATGCAAGGTGAAATGATTGAATTACCGGGTGGCCATTATGCACTAGCACTTAACCTTGAGCGTGACTCGGTTGGTGCGGTTGTAATGGGCCCATATGTCGACTTACAAGAAGGCATGAAAGTAACAGGTACTGGTCGTATCCTTGAAGTACCAGTAGGCCCAGAAATGCTAGGTCGTGTTGTAAACACACTTGGTGAGCCTATTGATGGAAAAGGCCCTATCGAAGCGAAACTAACTTCTCCAGTAGAAGTGATTGCACCTGGTGTAATCGATCGTAAATCGGTAGACCAACCAGTACAAACTGGCTATAAGTCAGTTGACTCAATGATTCCAATCGGCCGTGGTCAGCGTGAGCTAATCATCGGTGACCGTCAAACTGGTAAAACAGCAATGGCGATCGATGCAATCATTAACCAGAAAGATTCTGGTATTTTCTCAATCTATGTAGCAATCGGTCAGAAAGCATCGACTATTGCCAACGTAGTTCGCAAACTAGAAGAGCACGGCGCACTGGCTAATACCGTTGTTGTTGTTGCTTCTGCTTCTGAATCTGCTGCGCTGCAATACCTTGCACCGTACTCAGGTTGTGCGATGGGTGAATACTTCCGTGACCGTGGCGAAGATGCACTGATCATTTATGATGATCTATCTAAGCAAGCGGTAGCGTATCGTCAGATCTCTCTACTACTAAAACGTCCACCGGGTCGTGAAGCGTTCCCTGGTGATGTTTTCTACCTTCACTCTCGTCTTCTAGAGCGTGCTGCTCGTGTAAGCGAAGTATACGTAGAAAAATTCACTAACGGTGAAGTGAAAGGCAAGACTGGTTCTTTAACTGCTCTACCTATCATTGAAACGCAGGCTGGTGACGTATCTGCATTCGTACCGACTAACGTAATCTCTATTACCGATGGTCAGATCTTCCTACAAACTGAGCTATTCAACGCTGGTGTTCGTCCTGCTGTTGACCCAGGTATCTCAGTTTCTCGTGTAGGTGGTTCAGCGCAAACGAAAATCATCAAGAAGCTATCTGGCGGTATCCGTACTGCACTAGCTCAATATCGTGAACTAGCGGCATTCGCACAGTTCTCGTCTGATCTTGATGAAGCGACTAAGAAGCAGCTAGACCATGGTCAAAAAGTTACAGAACTAATGAAGCAGAAACAGTACGCTCCTATGTCTGTTTTTGACCAAGCACTAGTTATCTTCGCGGCAGAGCGTGGTTACTTGAATGATGTAGAACTGGATAAAGTTCTAGATTTTGAAGCATCACTACTGTCGTACGCTCATGGTCAATACGCTGATTTCGTTACTGAAGTCAACGCTACGGGTGCTTACAACAGCGATATCGAAGCTAAGCTTAAAAAGCTTACTGATGATTTCAAAGCAACCCAGACCTGGTAATTGGTTGGTGGCCTTAGGGTCACCCACTAACGGAGAGTAACGATGGCCGGCGCAAAAGAGATTCGTAATAAGATCGGGAGTGTAAAAAGCACTCAAAAGATCACGAAAGCAATGGAAATGGTAGCAGCTTCAAAAATGCGTCGCTCGCAAGATGCGATGGAAGCTTCTCGTCCGTATGCTGAAACAATGCGTAAAGTGATCGGTCATTTGGCAAACGCAAATCTTGAGTACAGACATCCGTACCTAGATGAGCGTGAAGCCAAGCGTGTTGGTTATATCATTATTTCTACTGACCGTGGCTTGTGTGGCGGCTTGAACATTAACTTGTTCAAAAAAGCTATGCATGACATGCAAGCTTGGTCTGAGAAAGGTGCTGAAATTGAACTTGCAGTTGTGGGTTCAAAAGCGACAGCATTTTTCAATAACAGTGGCGCTAAAGTAGCTGCACAGGTTTCAGGTTTAGGCGATAGCCCAAGTCTTGAAGACCTAATCGGTTCAGTTGGCGTAATGCTGAAGAAATATGATGAAGGCGAATTAGATCGTCTATACCTAGTGTTCAACAAGTTTGAAAACACTATGGTCCAAGAACCAACGATCGATCAATTACTACCTTTGCCTAAATCGGATAGCGAAGAAGTTCAGCGCGATCATTCTTGGGATTATATTTATGAGCCCGAGCCGAAACCTCTTCTTGATACTCTGTTGGTTCGTTATGTCGAATCACAAGTATATCAAGGTGTGGTAGAGAACCTTGCTTCAGAGCAAGCGGCGCGAATGATTGCAATGAAAGCTGCAACTGATAATGCTGGTGACATTATTGATGATTTAGAACTTGTGTATAACAAAGCCCGTCAATCGGCGATTACACAAGAGCTATCAGAAATTGTTTCCGGTGCTGCAGCAGTTTAAAGCGTATTCGGTTTAAAGCTTAGGTAAAACTAATTAGTTTAGAGGATTAACGATGGCTACAGGTAAGATCGTACAGATCATCGGTGCGGTAGTCGACGTAGAGTTCCCACAGGGCGAAGTACCACGTGTATACGATGCTCTGAATGTTACTGAAGCGAAAGAACGTCTTGTTCTTGAAGTTCAGCAACAGCTTGGCGGTGGCGTAATTCGCGCAATCGTAATGGGCAGCTCTGATGGTTTACGTCGTGGTTTGACAGTAGAAAATACTGGCGCTCCAATTACAGTTCCAGTGGGCACTAAAACTCTTGGCCGTATCATGAATGTACTTGGTGATGCGATTGATGAGTGTGGCGACATTGGTGCTGAAGAGCATTATGCAATTCACCGTGAAGCTCCAAGCTACGAAGAACAGTCTAATGAGACTGCACTTCTAGAGACTGGTGTTAAAGTAATCGACTTGATTTGTCCATTCGCTAAGGGTGGTAAAATTGGTCTATTCGGTGGTGCTGGTGTAGGTAAGACCGTTAACATGATGGAACTTATCAACAACATCGCACTACAACACTCAGGTCTATCCGTATTTGCGGGTGTTGGTGAGCGTACACGTGAAGGTAACGATTTCTACTTTGAAATGCAGGAAGCGGGTGTTGTAAACATCGAAAAACCTGAAGAATCAAAAGTAGCAATGGTTTACGGTCAGATGAACGAGCCACCAGGTAACCGTCTACGTGTTGCACTGACTGGTCTTACAATGGCAGAGCGTTTCCGTGACGAAGGTCGTGACGTTCTACTATTCGTAGATAACATCTACCGTTACACACTTGCAGGTACTGAGGTTTCGGCTCTACTAGGTCGTATGCCATCTGCGGTAGGTTACCAGCCAACACTAGCTGAAGAGATGGGTGTTCTTCAGGAACGTATCACATCGACTAAACAGGGTTCTATCACTTCTGTTCAGGCGGTATACGTACCTGCGGATGACTTAACGGATCCATCTCCAGCAACGACGTTTGCTCACTTGGATGCAACGGTTGTACTTAACCGTAACATCGCTGCAATGGGTCTATACCCTGCGATTGACCCACTAGATTCAACATCTCGTATGCTTGATCCACTAGTGGTTGGTCAAGAGCACTATGATATTGCTCAAGGTGTTCAAACGACACTTCAGCGCTATAAAGAGCTGAAAGATATCATCGCTATCCTAGGTATGGACGAGCTATCTGAAACAGATAAGCAAGTTGTATCTCGTGCTCGTAAGATTGAGAAGTTCCTTACTCAGCCTTACCACGTAGCGGAAGTATTTACAGGTGACCCTGGTGTTTACGTAGCTCTTAAAGAGACTCTACGTGGCTTTAAAGGTCTACTAGCTGGTGAATACGATGACATTCCAGAGCAAGCGTTCATGTACTGCGGTACTATCGACGAAGCTATTGAGAATGCCAAGAAGCTATAAGGCTAAATAGGAGGCGATATGGCAGCAATAACCTTTCATCTAGATGTAGTAAGCGCAGAGAAAAAACTTTTCTCAGGTCGTGTTGAAACATTTCAGGTGACCGGAAGCGAAGGTGAACTTGGTATTTTCCATGGTCACACCCCGCTGCTGACCGCTATTAAGCCTGGCATGGTGCGTATCGTGAAACAGCACGGCCACGAAGAAATTATTTATGTTTCTGGTGGTATGATTGAAGTTCAGCCGGGTACAGCTACTGTACTGGCTGATACAGCAATTCGTGGTGAAGAGCTAGACGCAGCTAAGGCGGAAGAAGCCAAGCGCAAAGCTGAGGAACATATCCAGAATCAGCATGGCGACATGGACTTCGCACAAGCGGCAAGCGAACTCGCTAAAGCCATTGCTCAGTTACGAGTTATCGAACTGACGAAGAAACGTCGCTAATTAAGCAATTAAGTAGCAACGTTGAGACAAAGGCGGCCAATTGGTCGCCTTTTTGCTTATTTGATATCAATAATTTGTAATACAGATTTAACAGCTTAATGAATTCCGGCTAAAATAGTCGCATTAAAAAAACGTCATAGGTTAGAACATGAAATTTAGCTCAGTTATCCTGGCTGCGGGTAAAGGCACTCGTATGTACTCCAATATGCCAAAGGTACTTCATACATTGGCGGGTAAGCCAATGGTTAAGCATGTGATTGATACTTGCAGCGATCTTGGAGCACATAACATTCACCTTGTATATGGTCACGGTGGTGATCAAATGAAGAGTGTATTAGCAGAAGAGCCAGTTAACTGGATCCTTCAAGCGGATCAGTTGGGTACCGGTCACGCTGTGGATCAAGCTTCACCAAAGTTTGAAGATGATGAAAAGATCTTAGTGCTTTATGGCGATGTTCCATTGATCTCTTCTGAGACCATTGAAAACTTACTGGAAGCACAACCTACTGGCGGTATCGCACTGCTTACCGTTGTGCTTGATAACCCGATGGGCTATGGCCGTATTGTGCGTAAGAATGGTCCTGTTGTGGCGATTGTTGAGCAGAAAGATGCGACTGATGAACAAAAACTAATTAAAGAGATCAACACCGGCGTCATGGTGGCGACAGGTGGTGATCTGAAACGTTGGTTATCTGGCTTAAATAACCAAAATGCCCAAGGCGAATACTACCTTACTGATGTTATCGCTGCTGCGCATAATGAAGGACGTGCGGTTGAAGCGGTTCATCCTGCGAACCCTATCGAAGTGGAAGGGGTGAATGACCGTGCTCAGTTAGCTCGATTAGAGCGTGCCTATCAGCAAATGCAAGCTCAGTACTTATTAGAGCAAGGTGTTATGCTACGCGATCCTGCTCGTTTTGATCTACGTGGTTCAATTCAATATGGTATGGATGTTGAGATCGATGCGAATGTGATTATCGAAGGTACTGTTACCATTGGTGATAATGTCAAAATTGGCGCTGGCTGTGTACTAAAAGACTGTGAGATTGATGATAACACTATCGTTCGTCCATACAGTGTCATTGAAGGTGCAACCGTTGGTGAAGACTGTACTGTGGGTCCATTTACTCGCTTACGCCCTGGTGCCGATATGCGTAATAATTCGCATGTAGGTAACTTTGTGGAAGTGAAAAATACGTGTTTAGGCGAAGGCTCTAAAGCCAATCACCTAACGTACTTGGGTGATGCTGAAATTGGCCAACGTGTGAATGTTGGTGCTGGTGCAATCACTTGTAATTATGATGGTGCTAATAAATTTAAAACCATTATTGGTGATGATGTTTTTGTTGGTTCAGATAGCCAATTAATTGCTCCTGTCACTATTGCAGACGGTGCAACTATTGGTGCTGGTTCGACTGTTACCAGAGATGTCGCGGAAAGCGAATTGGTTATTAGCAGAGCGAAAGAGCGTAAAATCGCAAACTGGCAGAGACCTGCGAAAATTAAGAAGTAATTCAAGAGTTAAACGAAAAAGCCGCACTGTTTGCGGCTTTTTTACTTTTTGTGTCTTATGTTCAAATCGTGTGAATCAATTACCCACTTATGACTGATTAGTGGCTCGGTACCGCAATTCGTTTTTCCAACATTCTTACTCCTTGTGAAACCACTAGGATAAGCACTAAATATTCAAGTACCAAGAATGTGTATATCTCTAGAGGTAAGTACTCATTAACCACCAGCTCGTTAGCTCGTCGAGTTAAATCACTTAAGCCGATTACACTCACCAGCGAAGACATTTTGAGAATGTAGACAAATTGATTACCTAGCGGTGGCAGAATTTGTCTTAATGCTTGAGGAAGAATAATAAAGCGCATCTTCTGCCAATAATTCAATCCAAGTGATTCTGCGGCTTCGTGCTGACCTTTATGAATCGCTTGAATGCCACCACGAAATACTTCGGCCATAAAGGCACTTTCTGCGATGGTTAATGCGATCACCCCAGCCCAAAAGTGGTTGAGTGAGATATCCATCAGTGTAGGCATACCGTAATAAACCCACAGTAAAAGCACCAGAACCGGAATAGAGCGGATCGTCTCTACATAAACACGGTTGATTAGATTGAGCCATTTCTTATCTGAAAGAGCGGGTAGTGCGATCATTAGTCCAATCGACATAGCAAAGAGCATACTCAGGAGGGATACTGCTATCGTATCTTCAAAACCACCTAAGAGAAAACCGATGTTTGTCCGACCTTGCTCGGTGGAAGGATCAAGCACATACCATCCCCACTCATAACTAGAGCAACCAGTGATAAGTAAGGGAGTAAAAAGGAAGAAAAAGTGTCGGTAATTCACAATAAGTTACTATCCTAACTAATAAAATTTCGATGTTACTGCTATGTTATCAAGACTATGAGAAAAAAAGTTAATAATATTAAGGAATAGACAATGAAGAGATTCATTATAGCATTAGGAATGTGTTTGCTCGCGGTTGGACAAGTTTCGGCGGATAGCCGTTTAAAAGAGATTTTAGACACTGGCGTAATGCGAGTGGGAACAACGGGAGACTGGAACCCGATGACCATGAAAGATCCAGCAACCAATAGTTATCGCGGTTTTGATATTGATGTCACGACGGAATTGGCGAAAGATCTTGGAGTCAAGGTCGAATATATCGCAACCGATTGGAAAACCTTGGTTAATGGCATTACCGCGAATAAATATGACATTACCGGAAGTGCGTCGCTGAATATGTCGCGTGCCAAAGTTGCGGGTTATAGTCAGCCTTACTTTTATTTAGCTTTTGTTCCAGTTGTACAAAAAAAAGACCTGACTAAATTTTCCAGTTGGGAGGACTTTAATGATTCGAACATCAAAGTTGCGGCGACACTGGGTACTGTGCAAGAGAAGATGGTTAAAGAGTTTTTCCCTGAAGCAAAACACATTGTTATAGAAGCGCCTGCTCGTGATTTTCAGGAATTACTGGCTCGCCGTGCTGATGTATCAGTGACGTCCAATGTTGAAGCCGCGACGCTGGTGGAGAAATTTAAACAGTTAGCGATTGTGCCTGTCGAAGATCCGCGTCGACCAACACCCATTTCGATGTTACTTCCTCAAGATGACCAAGTGTGGATCAATTATGTGAACCACTGGGTTGAGCTGAAAAAGACGCAAGGTTTTTTCAAAGCGACCGCTGAAAAGTGGGGCTTGAAAAGTTTATAGTGATGTATCATATAAAAAAGCCGCGAATTTCGCGGCTTTTTTGTTTTCTAGCTAACCGAGTTGTCTATTAATCAATTTTTAATTATTCGTCGCTGACCACTCGAGCGTTGTCTGGTGCTCTGAAGTGTTTAGATAGCTCTCTGTTCGACACGATATAACCTACCCATAAACCGCCTAGGCAAATGATTATCGCAATACCAGTCACCATCTGAGCTTGGCTTGCGAAGACCGCTACAAGTGCGCTTGCAAAACCACTGACACAGATTTGCAGGCTATTTTGTAGGCCCGCAGCGGTTGCTGGGCTGTTTTTTGCGCTAGATAGTGCGCGGTTTACGACGATTGGGTATAACGCACCATTTGCTACCGCAATTAAGCAGAAGGGGGCTAAAATTGGCCAAATGGATGATAGCGTCCACTGAGATGCGATGAAAATAAGCAGAGTCGCGACACTGAAAAGACCAATTAATTGCTTCAGAACCTTTTCATCACCAAATTTTTTCACACCAACTTTGCCCATGTAACCACCGACCATAAAAGCGATGGTTTGCGGGATAAAGCTTAAACCGATGTCTTTTGGTTCATAGCCTAGTTGGCTCATGATTTCAGGCATCCCCGTTAAGTAAGCGAAGAATGCAGCGGACGCCATTGCAAACATCATGACATTGCCCACATAGGTTTTAGAGTGCAGTAACGCTTTGATATCTGTTTTGATTGAGCTTTGCTTACTTTCAACCTTCTCTTGAGGTTGGCTCATGGTTGCTAATACCAGCATGACACCCATTAACGTTAATGTGATAAAAATACTGTGCCAGCCAAAGTTGTCCGCAAGTAACACACCTAACTGAGGTGCTAGGGCTGGTGATAGCGCGACTAAGGGCATAATTGTCGCAAAAATTTGTTGGCTACCACTTGCTGGATAACGTTTTATGACCATCGCCTGCCAAATAACCGCAGGTGCACATACGCCGATCGCTTGAATGAAGCGCAAGCTTAATAGTTGCCAAACTTCAGTGCTAAAGGCTAAACCAAATGAAGCGAGAGTGAACACGCCTAGGCCGACAACCAAGGTGTTTCTATGGCCAAATTTATCAGAAGCTAAGCCCCATAGCAGTTGCCCTATCGCCATACCCGCAAGAAATACGGTGAGAGAAAGAGCGATTTGTTCTGGGCCTGTGGCGAAGTCTGTCTCCATAATTTTAAACGCAGGGAGATACATATCTGTGGCTATAAAACCTAACATCGAAAGCGCAGCTAAGTAGATGAGTTGTAACTTGGAGATTTTCATACGATTTCCATTCAAAATATTTGTCTGTTGATGAACTGTTTAGGTTGGCGCCAGCCCTTGTTTATTTACGTTTTCATTGTATTCCTTCGACCTTTATAAAATAAAACGTTAAAATTTGTGGTTATCAATCAAAAAATTTGAAAGCTTATGTTCTCTAAATCATCATTGGAAATGCTCGATACGGTGGCTCGACTCGGTAGCTTTACCGCCGCCGCTGAGGTGTTACATAAAGTTCCTTCTGCGATCAGTTATGGAGTTAGACAGGTTGAGCAAGATTTGGATGTCATCTTGTTTCGGCGATTACCAAGAAAGGTCGAGTTAACACCGGCTGGTGAGTTATTTATTGAAGAAGCTCGCGTGCTACTTAGGCAGATGTCAGAAGTAAAAGCGCAAACCAAACGAGCGGCTCATGGCTGGCAGAAAACGCTAAAGTTAACCCTAGATAACGTGGTTAAGCTCGATAAAATGAAACCCATGATTGAAGATTTTTACCAGACATTTGAGTTTGCTGAACTGCAGATCAATATGGAGGTTTTTAATGGTTCTTGGGAAGCGATCGCACAAGGCAGGGCGGATATTGTTATTGGTGCGACCTCTGCTATTCCAGTAGGCGGCGATTTTGAGGTAAAAGAGATGGGTCTCTTGGATTGGGCTCTAGTGATGTCACCAAGTCATCCATGTGTGAAAGAACAAAACCTCACAGAATCGTTCGTTAGCCAGTTTCCTGCCATATGTTTAGATGATACATCCAGTGTGCTACCCAAGCGTCATACTGGGCATTATCCGCAGCAAAGACGTCTGCTATTGCCTAATTGGTATAGTGCGATTGAGTGTTTGAAGAATGGGGTTGGTGTGGGTTATATGCCGCGCCATATCGCCGCACCATTGATCGCCGATGGTCAGTTGGTTGAAAAAGTCATGCCTGATGATAAACCATTGAGTCAGTGTTGTTTAGTTTGGCGAAAAGACGATAACCACAAGCTGATTAAATGGATGGTGGACTATTTAGGGTCGAGTGAACAGTTGTATCATGATTGGTTGGATGAGCGTCGATTAGGTGATATCGGGTAATAAAAATGAGCATCAGCTACACAAATAAAACAAGCGAGATATGAGTATCTCGCTTGTTTATCTAACGACCGTTTTTAAGAAGAAATGACCTTCTTAACACTCTCTTTTATGAAAGAAAAAACTTATACGATGGGTTATCACTTTCATCTTTGCACTGGTAGCCAAGTTCGCGTAAATGCGTCGAAAACTGAGCTAAATCTTGCTCATCAAGCTCAAAACCACAAAGAACTCGTCCATAATCAGCTCCGTGATTTCGGTAATTAAACAGGCTTATATTCCAATGTGTTCCTAAAGTGCTGAGGAACTTAAGTAGCGCTCCTGGGTATTCCGGAAACTCGAAACTGTATAACCGCTCTTTGAGTTGCTTAGAGGGTTTTCCGCCTATCATATAGCGAACATGGAGTTTCGCCATTTCATCATCAGAAAGATCGGCGACGGGATAGCCACCTTCACGCAAATCATCAATAATGCTGAGAAGCTCATCTTGACCGCCTTGCAAACGGACACCAACAAAGATATTCGCTAAGCGATTATCGTTATAACGATAGTTAAACTCAGTAACCGCACGACCACCAATAATATTGCAGAACTCTAAGAATGCACCTTGGCGTTCAGGGATAGTCACCGCGAGTAACCCTTCGCGTTTTTCACCGAGTTCACAACGTTCGGAAACATAGCGCAAACCGTGGAAGTTGGTGTTAGCACCTGATAAAACCGTGCCAAGTTGTTTATCTTTGAGTTGATTGGCTTCTGCGTATTTTTTTAATCCAGCAAGTGCCAGCGCACCGGAAGGTTCCGCAATGGCGCGAGTATCTTCAAAAATATCTTTAACGGCAGCACAGATTTCATCGCTGGAAACCGTAATATGGCCATCGATATATTGCTGGCAAAGTCGGAAAGTCTCTTCACCAATACGTTTCACCGCAACACCATCGGCAAACATGCTGACCTGATCAAGAACGACAGGTTCTCCGGCATCTAAGGCGGCTTTTAGGCAGGCAGAATCTTCAGGTTCAACTGCAATGATCTTGATTTCCGGCATCAACTGTTTGATTAATACCGCAACACCTGCTGCTAAACCACCGCCACCAACAGGAACAAAAATATAATCTAAATGACCATTTTGCTGCAGCATTTCCATGCCAATCGTGCCTTGCCCTGCGATCACTAATGGGTGATCAAACGGAGGAACAAACGTATAGCCATACTCAGCGGATAAACGTTCTGCTTCTGCTTTGGCTTCATCAAAATTACTGCCGTGTAAAATAACCTTACCACCAAATCCACGAACGGCTTCGACCTTGATATCGGGTGTTGTTTTGGGCATCACAATGGTGGTTTGGATCCCCAATTTTGTTCCAGACAGCGCCATGCCTTGAGCGTGGTTGCCTGCCGAGGCTGCAATGACCCCTGCTTGTTTTTGTACATCAGACAAGCTAGAGACCATATTGTAGGCTCCTCTTAGCTTAAAAGAGTGTACTGGTTGGCGGTCTTCACGTTTGATCTGAATGTGGTTCCCCATGCGTTCAGATAAGCGCGGCATCGCTTGCAATGGGGTGACCGTTGCTACTTCATAGACGGGAGCACGTAAGATCTGACGCAGATAGTCTGCGCCAGTTTGTTGAGTTGTCGTCATAAGAACAGTAATCCTTTTCTCTGTGGCCGAACTAATCGTCCAATTTCGACTTATCACGAACCGCGCCTTTATCGGCACTGGTTGCCATGCTGGCATACGCTTTCAAAGCAAACGAAACTTCACGTTGGCGGTTAACTGGTTTCCAGCCTTGTTGATCTTGAGCGCTGCGACGAGCGGCCAATTCAGTTTCAGTAACATCTAATGTAATCGAGCGGTTTGGAATATCAATAGTGATGATATCGCCCTGTTGAACCAAACCAATGGTGCCACCACTTGCTGCTTCTGGAGATACGTGACCAATTGAGAGGCCGGATGTTCCGCCTGAGAATCGACCGTCGGTTAATAATGCACACGCTTTACCTAGCCCCATCGATTTTAGATACGTGGTTGGGTAGAGCATTTCTTGCATTCCTGGGCCACCTTTTGGTCCTTCGTAGCGGATCACCACAACATCACCAGCTTTAACTTGGCCACCTAAAATACCGTCAACCGCAGTATCTTGGCTCTCAAATACGACCGCTGGGCCTTGGAATTTAAGGTTTTCTTCATCAACGCCTGCGGTTTTGACAATACAGCCATCAACCGCGATGTTGCCAGACAGCACCGCAAGCCCACCTTCTTGGCTGAAAGCGTTCTCTTTGGTGCGAATACATCCATTCTCACGATCATCGTCTAATCGATCCCAGCGACAATCTTGTGAGAAAGCTTTCGTGGTGCGAATGCCAGCTGGGCCCGCGCGGAAAAACTTAAGTACCGCTTCATCTTCAGTCTGCATGATGTCGTATTGAGCTAATTGCTCTTTCATGGTTAAACCCAATACGGTATTGGTTTCACCATTTAATAGACCTGCACGATCTAGTTCACCTAGAATCGCCATTACGCCACCAGCACGGTGTACATCTTCCATGTGGTACTTAGGTGTAGAAGGGGCAACTTTACATAAATGTGGAACACGGCGAGACATTGCGTCGATATCTTCCATATCAAAGTCAATATCCCCCTCTTGAGCTGAGGCGATTAGGTGAAGCACAGTATTACTCGATCCGCCCATCGCAATATCAAGTGCCATGGCATTTTCAAACGCAGCTTTATTGGCAATGTTACGTGGCAGAGCGGAGTCATCACCTTGCTCGTAATAGCGCTTAGTTAATTCAACCACGCGTTTACCCGCATTGATAAACAACTGCTCACGGTCTGCATGAGTGGCGAGCATTGAACCATTGCCCGGTTGAGATAACCCTAGCGCTTCGGTTAAACAGTTCATTGAGTTAGCGGTAAACATACCTGAACATGAGCCACAAGTTGGGCACGCAGATCGCTCCACTTGCTCACTCTGTTCATCCGAAATCGTTGGATCGGCACCTTGGATCATGGCATCGACAAGGTCGAGTTTGATGATCTGATCGGAAAGCTTGGTTTTACCCGCTTCCATTGGGCCGCCTGATACAAAGATCACTGGGATATTAAGGCGCATGGCGGCCATCATCATTCCCGGAGTAATTTTGTCACAGTTAGAGATACAAACCATCGCATCGGCGCAGTGTGCGTTGACCATGTACTCGACTGAATCAGCAATCAACTCACGTGATGGTAGTGAGTACAACATACCTCCATGACCCATTGCGATGCCATCGTCGACCGCGATGGTGTTGAACTCTTTGGCTATGCCGCCTGCTTTCTCAATTTCACCCGCCACCAGTTGACCCATGTCTTTAAGATGAACGTGGCCAGGTACAAATTGAGTGAAAGAGTTGACGACGGCAATAATCGGTTTACCGAAATCTTCTTCTTTTACACCAGTTGCGCGCCATAAGGCACGAGCACCAGCCATGTTACGTCCGTGAGTGGTGGTAGCACTGCGATATTTATTCTTAGGAGCCGTTGGCATTTGTATTTCCTTATTCAATATTTTGCTAATTAAGCGTTATCTGGGGTGGCACTTTCTATGGTTAAACGTCTTGTGGGTAAACGTAGTCTAGCCAGCCCCATTTATCTTCTGTTTTGCCGTTGAACAGCCCAAAGTAAGCCGCTTGAACTTGTTGTGTTATCGGGCCTCGCTTGCCTTCTCCGATCGTGATTTTATCGACGGTACGAACCGGTACGATTTCAGCTGCGGTGCCTGTCATGAAAATTTCATCAGCAAGGTATAACGCTTCGCGGGCAATGTTTTCTTCGCGAATTTCGTAACCCATCTCTTTGGCAAGCACCATGATTGAGTCACGAGTGATTCCCGGCAAAATGGCACTGGTCGCTGGTGGTGTAGAGAGAATGCCATCACGAATGACAAAGATATTTTCACCAGCGCCTTCGGATAAGTAACCGTCTACACTGAGAGCGATACCTTCATCGTAACCATTGCGGCGAGCTTCTCCGCCAACAAGTAGGGACGATAAGTAGTTACCGCCGGCTTTTGCTGCGGTTGGGATGGTATTAGGTGCCGCGCGATTCCAACTTGAGATCATCGCATCAACGCCATTTTCAAGCGCTTCTTCGCCTAAGTACGAACCCCAAGGGAAGGCCGCGATAATTAAATCCATCTCAGTATTTTCTGGTGGACAGACGCCAAGCCCTACATTGCCAACAAAGCCTAGTGGGCGAATGTAAGCGGATTGCAGTTTGTTTTGACGGAGAGTTTCGCGTGTTGCCTCCATGATCTCTTCTTCAGTGTAAGGGATCGGAAAGCGGTAAATCTTGGCTGAATTTTTAAGACGTTTGGCATGTTCAGGGTGACGGAAAATCACTGGGCCTTTTGGCGTGTTATAGCAACGAACGCCTTCAAAAACGGAAGTACCGTAGTGCATCGCATGAGTAAGAACATGAACATTTGCCTCTGCCCAAGGAACCATTTCACCGTTAAACCAAATGTAGTCGGCTGTTTTTGCAGTCATTTTGATGTCCTTATGCATTTATGCTCTGTTGTAAATTATTGTTTGGCAATTCGTTCTTACTAATCGTGATCACATCAACATTTTTGATGTCCCATAGCTTCTCGATTTGATTCACTAAGAAAGAGATAGGGCGGTCACTGTCGACAATAATTTCGACGCTAGCCACTTTGCTTTCATGGTTTTGTGTCGCAGCAACTTGTTTGATGATGAAACCACGGTGGCGGATCACACGTAATACACGCTCAAGCAATACGGGCTTATCATCGGCTTTGATATCTAATAAGTATCTTTCCATTAGGTGTTCTCCAACATGTCACTGTTTGATGCGCCCGGTGGAACCAGCGGCCATACATTTTCTTCTTCAGAAATAAGAACATGCAGCATGTAAGCTGTCTTACTTTCTAGCATCTCTTTTAGCGCGGGCTCGACTTCTTCTTTACGAGTAATGGTTTTTCCTGGGATATCAAAAGCCTTGGCAAGCATAACGAAATCAGGGTTGTCATCTAAGATCGTTTCGCTATGGCGGCCATCAAAAAAGAGTGATTGCCATTGGCGTACCATGCCTAATCGTTGGTTGTTGATCAGTACGATTTTTACGGGGATCTGGCGGCGTTTCAGCGTACCTAACTCCTGCACATTCATCATGAACGAGCCATCACCAGAGATGAGAATGGATTGGTCATCTGGTCGAGCAACACTTGCGCCCATCGCTGCAGGTAGGCCAAAGCCCATGGTGCCAAGACCTGCGGATGTAATGAAATTTTGTGGTTCACGAGGTTGAGTATGTTGCGCTGCCCACATTTGGTGCTGTCCAACATCGGTCGAGATGATTGAATTTTCCGGCATCATATCCGATAGCTGTTTAAGCATTAATGGAGCAAAAATCAGATCGCCAGGATGGTCATAACGCCACTTAAAGCCTGAACGTAAGCTTTCTGAGTGATGTACCCAAGGGCTAATGTCTTGTGATAGCTCTAACTGTGGAAGGATCAAGTTGATATCGCCGCGCAATGACGCATTGGCAACACGCAATTTATTGAACTCTGCGGCATCAATATCGATATGGATGACTTTTGCATGTGGCGCAAAAGTATCAAGTTTGCCTGTCACACGGTCATCAAACCTTGCGCCGACGACGATCAGCAGATCAGACTCTTGAACCACTAAGTTTGCCGCTTTGGTTCCATGCATCCCTAGCATGCCTAAAAAGTGCGGGTCATGACGTTCAACCGTACCTAATCCTTTCAGTGTGCTGACCGATGGCATTGGGTTTAAGCGTAAAAACTCGCGCACTGATTCAGTGGCTTTGCCAAGTTGAACACCGCCACCGACATACAGTACAGGGCGCGTGCTGGCGGCTAACAGTGCTTGAGCTTGTTGAAGTGAGGCTTCGCTTGCAACGGGCATTGCTGGTGGCACAAATGGAGGAATGACAGAAACAGGAGCTTCGGCAAGCTGTACATCTTTTGCGATATCGACAATAACAGGGCCAGGGCGGCCTGTTTTTGCAACTTCAAACGCTTCAGAGAGTGTTGGTGCGAGATCGTCAATATGAGTCACCAGGTAGCTGTGTTTGGTACAAGCTAAAGACATTCCAATGACGTCCATCTCTTGGAATGCATCGGTGCCGATATGAGAACTGGCAACTTGCCCAGTAATCGCTACAAGAGGAATTGAATCAAGGAAAGCATCGGCGAGGCCGGTGACGAGGTTCGTTGCACCTGGGCCTGAGGTCGCCATGCATACCGCGACATCTTGTGTGGCACGAGCCATACCGATAGCCGCCATTGCTGCGCCTTGTTCGTGACGACAAAGGATATGCTCCACGCCGCCATCATAGAGTGCATCATAAATGGGCATAATGGCCCCACCGGGGTAACCGAAAATGGTTTTAATGCCCTGTTGTTTTAATGCGGATACGACTAAATCTGCACCTCTCATCGTAATCCTCCTGTGCTACTTTTTGGTTGGTAGCTTAATCCATTTTGACTGCACATCTTGTGCTCCCATTCTTCCTGTCATCGATCTGTCTGAATATCGTATTGAGTGATATTTTCTTGAGTTATAAAGTGTAATTTTAGGTCTATAAATTAGAAAAAACCCCCGGACTTTTCAGTGCGAGGGTTTGTAAAATCTTGTGGTTATTTTCTGCCCACTCGCCCCCGCGCGGTCTTAATAATGACCACGATAATCAGGTTAATCAGTGCGTAAGTGCGGGCGTTAAATTTCATACATCTCTTATTTTTGTTACGTAATGTCTTACGAAATGGTTTGCGTCTCTAGTGTTATCATACAAATCTGCTACGTGACAAGAGAAAACTCATACTTTTTTCACATTTCCTACTAATACAAACACGCTATATAACATCTTATTGAAGTGAGTTTAAGCTCTTTATTGAGGATAAATTCTTGTAACTCCGCCACTTAGGGATGCTCATGGGATTAGCGATTATTCATAGTCGGGCCAGCGTTGGGGTGGAAGCACCCAAAGTCACGATAGAAGTACATATTAGTAATGGGATGCCCGGTTTTGCTTTGGTTGGGTTACCTGAAACCACGGTTAAAGAGTCTCGGGATCGGGTACGCAGTGCGATCATTAACTCTAAATTTGAGTTTCCAGCCAAGCGGATCACCGTTAACTTGGCTCCAGCGGACTTGCCTAAAGAGGGAGGGCGATTTGATCTGCCTATTGCGCTTGGGATATTGGCTGCATCTCAGCAAATCGCGCTAACGAAATTAGAAGGGTGTGAGTTTATTGGAGAGTTGGCATTATCTGGTGAATTACGCGCGGTAAAAGGTGTTCTACCTGCCGCGTTAGCCGCAAATCGACAACAACGGTGTTTGGTGGTTCCGCATGAAAATGGCGATCAAGCGGCTCTGGTTGGCAAGGATAACCATAAATCCGCACAGAGTTTACTCGAAGTATGTGCTGACTTATGCGGGCAACAGACTCTTAGTCTATTTCAAACGCCATCGATTCATGTTCACAAGCCTTTAGAACGGGATTTACAGGATATTATTGGTCAGCAACAGGGGAAAAGGGCGTTAGAGATCGCGGCGGCTGGCAATCATAATTTGCTTTTTCTTGGGCCGCCCGGTACAGGTAAAACCATGCTCGCCTCTCGGTTGTGTGACTTATTGCCTGATATGAATGAAGCGGAAGCAATGGATACTGCCTCGGTCGCGTCGTTGACTCAGCAGGAGATCAATCAACATAACTGGAAACAGCGGCCTTTTCGTTCACCGCACCATTCGAGTTCGATGGCAGCGCTGGTGGGAGGGGGATCGATACCACGGCCAGGTGAAATATCATTAGCACATAATGGTTTGCTGTTTTTGGATGAAATGCCGGAATTTGAACGTAAGGTGCTGGATTCGTTACGGGAACCGCTTGAATCTGGAGAGATCATCATCTCTCGTGCTGCGGGGAAAACTCGATTTCCAGCCCGTTTTCAATTAGTCGGTGCATTGAACCCTAGTCCAACAGGGTATTACGAAGGTGAGCAATCACGAACGAATCCACAGATTATTTTGCGCTATTTAAATCGTTTATCAGGGCCACTGTTGGATCGTTTTGATATGTCACTTGAAATCCCTTTATTACCGAAAGGAATGCTATCTGAAGGTGGCGATCGAGGTGAAGCCACACAAGTCGTAAAAGAGAGAGTTTTGATTGCAAGAGAACGAATGCAGGCCCGAAATGGAAAGGTTAACTCATTATTAGGCAGTCGTGAAATTGAGCAGTTTTGCCCTTTAATGAAACAAGATTCTGAGTTTTTGGAGAATGCACTGCATCGGTTAGGTTTATCGATTCGTGCTTACCATAAAATCATTAAAGTGGCGCGGACGATTGCGGATCTTGAAGGCGTTGAAAGTATTGAGAAGAAGCATTTAGCGGAAGCGTTAGGTTATCGCTCTATGGATAGATTATTGAAACAATTGACAGCACAGGCGGTATAACGTTTTTACGGAGTAGGTTTGTAAAAAGGGAGCCGATAACGAGGCTCCCTTTTATCATGAATTACTTTTTCAGTAAGAAGTTCACGAGTTCAAAGTACTCATCAAGGCTCTGAATGCTTTGTGCTTCCACAAGGTAACGGTTATTCACAATGACTGCTGGAACGCCTGTAAGTCCACTGTCTTTAAAGGCTTTGTCTGAACGACGAACCATTGAATCGACAGCAAAGCCGTTGAACGCTGCGTCATATTTTGCTGCATCAATGCCTTCATCAAGGAAAATTTGACGTAATTCAGCGTCGTCTTTCGGTGCTTTACGCATGTTGTGGATTCGATTGAATAAAATCGGAACCATCTTATCTTCGACTTTTAGAGCTATCATGGTTGAGTAAGCTTTACTCATTGATTTACCCATCGGGCCACCCATGAAAGATACGTGATTTTTATTCAGTTTCACGCCTTCTGGAAGTTTGGTTTTCAATTGCTCAATAATAGGTTCAAAGCTATTGCAGTGTGGGCAGTAAAAAGAGAAAAACTCATTTACGACAGGCTTTTTGGAAGCTTCAAGATCCAATACTTTGTAATGTTCGCCTTCACTAAATTGAGCAGCATGAGCGGATAGGCTCAGTAGTAGAGTTGCTGCAAGTGCGAGTAGCTTCTTCATTGTTGTTCTCCATTATAGTAAGTCCCTTTAAGCGAGGGATCGAATGTATTACCACTGCGGCATAAGTGAAAGAGGAGCTTCGTTGAGCGCCGCAATTTGTTCTTTAAATCCTAACACTTGGCTTTCCCAATATTTAGGATCGTTAAACCAAGGGAAGGCGAGTGGGAAAGCAGGATCATGCCATCTTTTTGCTAACCATGCCATGTAGTGCACCATTCGTAGACCACGTAATGGTTCAATAAGTTTCAATTCTGTAGGGTTAAAGTCACAAAACTCTTGATAGCCTTCTAAGATGATATCCAGTTGAACGAGTTTATCTTGGCGCTCGCCATTCATTAACATCCATAAATCTTGTACTGCTGGGCCATTTCTCGCGTCATCTAAATCGACAAACATGGGGCCATCACGCCATAGAATGTTGCCGGGATGACAGTCGCCATGCAGACGTATGATTTGTGAATCGTCGCTCCAATGTTGTTCGAGTAAATTAATCAGCAGATCAAGATCATTAAAAAAAGCCGACTCTAAATGAGATGGTATAAAGGTCGATTGCTGTAGAAGTTTTCTTGGCTGGTATAAGTACTCTTCAAGGCTAATGGTTGGTCGGTGTTGAAATAGTTTTTGTGAACTTACTTTATGAATGCGACCCAAAAATCGGCCCACACCTTCAAGTTGATCTAAGTTATCGACCTCATACTGACGCCCGCCAACACTAGAAAACAGTGCGAATGTGTAGCCTTTATAAAAATGTAGCGTCTGTCCATTGATACGTAATGGCGCAGCGACAGGGATCTCTTGTTCAACCAATTCTAGGGTGAAGTCATGCTCTTCTTGAATTTGTAGTGAACTCCAACGCTCAGGTCGATAAAACTTTACGACGTAGCGTTTTTTGTCTTCATCAACAAATTGGTAGACTCTATTTTCATAGCTATTTAAAGCCAGCAAGCCTGATTCTGCGCGGACGCCGATACTCTCTAGTGCGTACCACATGAAGTCAGGCGTTAGGGCATTGAAGTTAAAATTTTGCTCAGTCATAAATAAAAAAGGCTCATTACTGAGCCTTTTTCCATTAAAAATTAAGGGTTACAGTTTTTTTATAAAGCGGCTTTCCACTTCAACTGTAAACTGGTCACTGTCTGTGAGTATAAACTGAATCTTTGAAACTGGAGAGCTGATTTTTTCAGGATCAATCCCTAAGCTCATCGGTAAGTTCAGTACTTCCCCTGGCTCAACGGTGACAGTTTGGTTGCCATACCAAATAGCACCTGGCAATCCTGTTACCTCTAAATCATAGCTTTGGGTCTGCTGAGTTTTATTAATGACTTTTAAGGTATAAGTGTTTTCAAAGAAACCTTGGCTATTGACTCTGACTAACTGGTTTCTATCTTTCAGTACACTTAAGCCAACCGGTGCAACACTGGCGATTTGAACAAAGAAGAGGCCAATCATTAATACTAAAATGCCGCCATAACCTAATAGTTTCGGTCGCATGACCTTAGTATGATTACCAGATAAGCGGTGTTCAGTGGTGTAATTAATCAGACCTTGTTGGTAACCCATTCGATCCATGGTTTTATTACATGCATCAATACAAGCACCACAGTTGATGCATTCATATTGCAGACCATCACGAATATCAATACCTGTCGGGCATACCTGAACACATAAATCACAATCAATACAGTCGCCCAATCCTAATGCTTTCGGATCGGCTTTGCGTGAGCGAGGACCACGGTTTTCACCACGTTTAGTGTCGTAACCGACGATAAACGTATCTTTATCAAACATAGCTGATTGGAAACGAGCGTATGGGCACATGTGAAGGCAAACAATGGATCGCATCCAACCTGCGTTGCCATAAGTACATGCCGCAAAAAAGATGACCCAGAATGCAGGCCAAAAGCTGGCGTTAAAGGTAAAGAAATCAATCACCAAATCTTTGACTGGTACAAAATAGCCGACAAAGGTTAAGCCTGTTAGTAACGCGATACCTATCCAAGCTAAGTGCTTAACGGCTTTTCGCATAATGAGGTTTGAAGTGGGTTTATTGGAATCTTGTTTGCGCCGTTTATTCGCTGAACCTTCCAATTTTTCTTCAAACCAAATGTACATGAATGTCCAAACAGTTTGAGGGCATAAATAGCCACACCATACTCGGCCTAAAAAGGTGGTTAAAAAGAATAGGCCAAACGCTGCGATCATAAATAGCAGAGCTAACAGAGTAAGATCTTGCGGATAAAGAGTGGTGCCAAAGAAATTAAATTGCTGGTTACCTATATCGAGTAAAATTGCTTGGCGTTCACCAAACGGGATCCATGGTGTTAGTGCAAAAAGCAGCAATAGAAACCAGCCACCATAGCGGCGTAGTTGTTGGAAGAAACCTTTACTTTCTCGAACATAGATGCGATTACTTGGGTTAAACCTATCGCCATTCCCTTTATGGGTTTTTGGGTTGAAGGTTTTGGGAGTCACATCTTTGATATCGATCTTATCCTGACTCATTGGAGCTATCCTTATTGGGCTTTAGGTGTGATTTATTTAATTCACACTCTTAGACATTGCATTTTATTATGTGGTGTTTCATTGAGCTTTTTCGTTGGCGATTATAGCGCCAATGCTGGTGACTTTTTTTTAAGGCTATCAACCTTTAACAATCTTTGTTACTACAGATCAGTAGAAAAAGAGTAGAACAGAAAAAAAGCGACCATCTGGCCGCTTTGAATAAAGTCATTAATTACTGTGAGATGATTTATTTGATGATACCGCGAGCTTTGAGTATTGCGGTTTTAAAGTCATCTTCTTGGTCTTTTTTTAGACCTGGGATCATTTCGTCTTTTTCACTGTTACGCATTTTAAGATGGTAGATCAGTACGTCATCGGTTAGATCTTCGATTTTGTCTTCGTATCCTGCCTCTTGAGCTAATTTTACAATGAACTGTAGTAGGTTCATTTCTGAATCTTTTTGCCATTCAGGTTCGATTAATTCAATCAGCTCTTCTATACGATGGCACTTCATTGGGCTTTCTCCATAATAGTTATAATGATTTTGAGTAAAGGTATCAAAATGCACCGCATAAGATAAGGAAAAAGCGCAGTATTAAACTGCGCTTTTTATTAAGCAGCTTGAATGACTTTTACTGAAGTAGAAGCATGAAGTGCCGTCTTTTCCACTAAAGTCATTGTTGGTGCTACTTTTTTTGCCGAAGACACAGCGACAAAGCTGCAACGACGACGAGACGCACCACGATTTGAGTGCGAAAACCTGACAGGAGTTGGGCGCATTAATATACCTAACAGCCAGGCATTTCCATTGCCAATTTAATGGCCCGATTATCTATGAGTTGCTCCCCTTTGCTTGTTAGCCATAAGTGCAAGGCACCATTCGTAATCATGTTCAAAAAAGAGTGACTCTTCTGGCGTAAGCCTATCCTATAAATAATCAGGAATAATGATATGTATGCATATCATTATTCAGAATATCACCTTACTCGTTCTGGATCGACAGCTGAGTAAAAAACAGCCACCTTGAACCCTCATCATCAAGTAAAATGAATTGAGTTGCAGTCAGTTTCATGAGTACTATTAAGGTAAGCGAAAGGAGAGTGCTGATGTCATTTTTGAAGAAAACCTTAGCAAGTTTTGGTATTGGATCTGCAAAAGTGGATTCTGTTCTACAGCAAGAAGTCTTGTTCCCTGGGCAAAAAGTGAATGTCGTGATCCATGTTTATGGTGGTTCGACACCTCAGGAGATAGATAACATTGACCTGAAACTTTGTTGTCAATATATCGATGAAGTCGAAGTGGGTGGTGGCGACAATCGCGAGCAACGCACCAAGCGAGTGAAGCAGAGTTATGCGCTTGCGAGTTGGGCGTTACCTTACTCTTTTACTATTGGTGCAGGTGAGCAACGAGATTTTGAGATTGAACTTGATATCCCATGGAATACGCCTGTGACCATTGGTGATGCGAAAGTTTGGTTAGAGACAGGGTTAGATATCGCGCTGGCGATTGATCCTACGGATAAAGATATTTTGACAGTGAGACCCGATCCTATCATGGATGGCATTTTCACTGAGTTGGAAGAGCAAGGGTTACGAATTCGACAAGTTGAGTGTGAAGCTGCTAAAGGTTTCGCCATGCCTTTTGTCCAAGAGTTTGAATTTGTACCAACAACGGGCCCTTACCACGGTCGTTGGCGTGAATTAGAGATTGTGGCTTATCGAGACGCTGAGCAATTGCAACTTTGGTTCGAGATAGACAGAAACCGAAAAGGATTTGGTGGCATGTTATCTAGCTTGCTGGGTTTAGGTGAACTTAAACGTAAACTCGTGATCCCAGCAGACACACCCGCTAGCGAGGCTGGAAAGATCGTTTTAGAGTATCTAGAACAGGTCAGTTAGTCAGATATTATTCAATTTAGACGTTTTCTGGCAAATAGTCTTTTGACTGGTAAAATATTGAGCTTACACGTGTAAGCTTAATATGACATACTGGTAGAATCAAATAATGGTCCTACCATGGAAAACTTATGAATCAACCAATGAATACGGCCTACAGTACAACTGAAGAGTTAGCCAATGCGATCACCCATGGTATTGGTTGCCTTTTTGGTATTGTGGGTTCAGTTTTACTGCTTAATAACGCCATCGAGCATGGCGCTGACATCATGACTTTAACCAGCATGGCAGTTTACGGTAGTAGCATCATTTTACTCTTCCTTGCCTCTACACTGTACCACTCTATTTCAAACCCCAACACTAAGCGCCTTTTCAAAACGTTAGATCACTGCGCGATATATCTACTGATCGCAGGTAGTTATACCCCATTCCTGTTAGTGGGATTAAGAACACCGCTAGCGATAGGATTAATGGGCGTGATTTGGGCGATTGCGCTGATTGGCGTTGTTATGAAAATCGCATTTGTTTACCGATTTAAACGCGCATCGTTGATCACCTACTTGATCATGGGTTGGCTTTCTATGATTGTTATCTACCAGTTGGCGCTAAATATTGCTGTGGGAGGTTTAGTTTTACTGGCGGCAGGCGGCGTGATTTACTCTTTGGGTGTGATTTTTTATGTAACAAAACGCATCCCTTACAACCATGCCATCTGGCATTTGTTTGTGCTAGGTGGATGCGTATGTCACTTCTTTGCTATCTATCTTTATGTGCCAATTGTTTAAGCCTTGATGTGTTTATCGAGACTCGACATTCAGCACGTTAACATTGATTTGATAGTCGGTATGTTGAGGTACTTCGAATACTAAATTACGACCAGACTCAGATGATTGTGGTCTTAGATAAGTGTCAGCAATACGCTTTATTGATTTCCAGATAGCCACTTCCGTTTTAAGCAGAGAAACACCTTGTGAGTCTAATATTTCAACTTCTAGATCAATCAATACAATCGATTGAGAGCTTTGATTGGTGATAGAGGTTGGAATAATCAGCGTGCCGGACTCATAACTGGCAGACTGAAGTAAAATATCGATACCAGAATCAGAAAGTTGAAGAATGTGCTTATTTGCTCCAACCTTGAATTGAGTACCTGCTTTTTTCGAAGCCAGTGGGATCGCGACAACATCCGTGGTTTCCTCACTTTTTGCAGATAAGTACTCCCAAGTAAAATCATCATTCAGCTGAATTTGTTGTCCGTTTTCCAGTGTGACGATTTGATTGGCTAGCACATTACCGCTCAGAAATATGCTTAATAACATTATCCATTTGTTCATTGTAAACCTCTTTAACGGCGCCAAAAGGCAGGAAAAAATAGTACTAAAATAGTCAGTATTTCAAGTCTTCCCATCAGCATACCAAAACTGAGTATCCACTTTGCAGCATCAGGGAGAGGAGAAAAGTTACCCGTTGGACCAATAACCGACCCCATTCCTGGGCCAACATTCGCGACCGCAGTAATTGAGCCTGAAATACTGGTGATAGGATCGAGCCCCATAGAGCTTAGAGCCGCAGCAATAAAAATAATGGTAATGAAGAACATTAAACCGAAAGCGACCACGGAACGAACAATATCGTCATTTACTGGCCTTTGGTTATAACGTTGAACAAAGACACCAGATGGGTGAATCAGTTTCATTATCTGCTTATTCAGGAGTGTCATCGCAATTTGGAAGCGGAATATTTTAATGCCCCCAGATGTCGAACCTGAACAAGCCCCTGCCATCATTAAGAACGCAAATAACACGCTAGGCAGAGCGCCCCATGCGGTGAAATCCTCTAAACCAAAACCTGTAGTGGTCACGACCGATACAATGTTAAACATGGATACTCTTAGCGCGTCTAAAACCGCATAGCCATCTCGAATGATTAACCAAGCGGCGACAATGAAGCTTGAGCCTAAGAACAGATAAGTGAAGCCTCGTACTTGTGCATCTTTATACAGAGCTTGTGGCTTTCTTTTGCTGAGCACAGTCACAAAGAGCAAGAAAGGAAGTCCACCCAGATACATAAATAGAGTCGCAACCCAATGAGCTCCGTTTGAGAAGTGATTCATTGAGCCATCAGATGTTGAATAACCACCGGTTGAAAGGGTAGTAAAAGAGTGATTGATCGCATCAAACAAGTTCATGCCTGTTGCTAAGTAACCCAGTAGGCACAACACCGTCAATACGAGGTAGACCAGAACTATATTTTTGGCGACAGTTTTCGCGCGAGGGCTACTTTTATCGGACCAATCTGATGATTCCGTTTGGAATAGCTTCATCCCCCCAACGTTCAGCATTGGCAGAACGGCAACCGCCATTACGATAAACCCTATACCTCCCAACCATTGTAGGATTGAGCGCCACAATAAAATGCTGGGAGCCATACTGTCTAAGCCACTTAAAACGGTGGAACCCGTGGTGGTAATGCCTGACATAGTTTCAAAGTAAGCGTCAGTAAAACTGATGTGGTTGATGAAAACGAAGGGCAGAGCAGCAAAGGCACTGGCGATAGTCCAAACCAAAGAGGTGATTAGAAACATATCTCGAACACTTAATTTAAAGTGTGCGGTGCGACCAATGGTTAAACAGATAAACGCCATTAAATGGGTGATCAGAACCGATTGACCAAACTCTAAAAAGCCACCCGTACCGGTAAAAAACGCGACAAGTGTTGGGATATACATAAATAGGGCTAGCTTGGATAACACTAACCCTATAACAAAAATAATCGGACGCAGATTGACCATTTTTAGTGACCTAAAGGAAGAACGGACTCGGCTGGAACAGTGACTCTACATCTGCAACATACTTTTTATCGACTAAGAACATAACGACGTGATCATCTTGTTCGATCATCGTTCTGTCATGAGCGATGAGCACTTCTTCGCCACGAACAATGGCACCAATGGTTGTACCTGGAGGAAGTTTAATATCACCGACGGCGCGGCCGACAACTTTAGAGGTGGTTTCATCTCCGTGGGCAATCGCTTCGATGGCTTCTGCTGCTCCGCGACGCAGTGATGATACATTCACAATATCGGCTCGGCGCACGTGGGTAAGTAGTGCGGAAATCGTCGCTTGCTGGGGTGAGATCGCAACATCGATAACGCCGCCTTGAACCAAGTCTACGTACGCTCCACGTTGGATCAGCACCATTACTTTTTTCGCCCCCATGCGTTTGGCAAGCATGGCTGACATAATGTTGGTCTCATCTTCGTTGGTTAAGGCAATAAATACGTCAACTTGGTCGATGTTCTCTTCTGTAAGCAACTCTTGGTCTGCGGCATCACCACAGAACACAATCGTATTCTCTAGCTCTTCAGAAAGCTTTTCAGCCCGTTTATGGTTGCGTTCAATTAACTTAACGCTGTAGCTGTGTTCAAGACGTTTAGCGAGGCTAGCACCGATATTACCACCACCGACAATCATGATTCTGCGGTAAGGTTTTTCTAAACGCTGGAGTTCACTCATTACGGAACGAATATGGTTACTTGCTGCAACGAAGAAAACTTCATCATCGGCTTCAATAACGGTGGTTCCTTGAGGTCGAATCGCACGTCCTTGACGGAAAATCGCGGCAACACGAGTATCAATATGAGGCATGTGACCACGTAAAGCAGACAGAGCGTTCCCCACCAAAGGGCCGCCATAATAAGCTTTTACCGCAACCAAGCTGACTTTCTGTTCAGCAAAACTCACCACTTGAAGGGCGCCAGGGTATTGGATGAGACGCTCAATATAACTGGTTACGAGTTCTTCTGGAGCTATAAGGTGATCGACCGGGATTGCGCCTGATTTAAACAGCGCTTCTTTTTCTGCCAAGTATTCCGGAGAGCGAATACGGGCAATACGGTTCGGTGTGTTAAACAGAGAGAAGGCAACCTGACACGCAGCCATGTTGGTTTCATCCATATTGGTAACAGCCACCAACATGTCAGCATCTTGTGCTCCGGCTTCCCGCAAAGTTGTTGGGTGGCTGGCGTAACCATTCACCACTCGTAAATCATATTTATCTTGCAGTTCACGAAGGCGATCACCATTGCGGTCGACAATGGTGATGTCATTGTTTTCGCCAACGAGATTTTCTGCCAGTGTGCCACCGACTTGGCCAGCACCAAGAATGATGATTTTCATACTTTGCTTCTCTTGTTTTACTCAGTTATGCGCCGGTCTTTTCTATTATCAGAAAGCTGCGCAATTAAGGTGCTCATTCATAATGAATACGAGCAGTGCTTCAAGTTATAAGCGCTGCTCGAATCAATGTTATACGCTTAAGCGAGCGATTTAACCAATACGGCGTAGTAGAAACCATCCATATCGTCTTCACCAGGAAGGATTTGGCGTCCTGGGTTTTCAACTTCAGAACCCACCAGTTGTGCGTTGTCGGTTCTCGCTAAGAAGTCTTTTACTTGTTGGCTGTTCTCTTGTGGAGTGATTGAACACGTCGCGTACACCATAGTGCCGCCCGGTTTAAGTTCACGCCACATCGCATCCATGATTTCACTTTGAAGCAGTGCGAGAGCATCAATATCAGACGCTCTGCGTAGCCACTTAATATCAGGGTGGCGACGGATCACGCCAGTCGCGGAACAAGGTGCATCTAACAAAATACGGTCGAATTGATCACCTTGCCACCACTCTTCAGGGTAGCGAGCATCTCCGCAGATAACATCAGCACGCAGTTGTAAACGCTGTAGGTTGTCATACACGCGATCCAAACGGCGGTCATCGCAGTCAATGGCAACCACTTCAGTGTTCTTTGTGCGCTCTAAAATATGCGCCGTTTTGCCGCCAGGTGCAGCGCAGCAATCTAAAATTAACTCACCGTCTTGTGGTGCTAAGTAATCGACAGATAATTGAGCCGCAGCATCTTGAACCGATACCCAACCTTTAGTGAAACCTGGTAGTAAAGTGACATCACAAGGAGACGTTAATTTTAATGCATCTTCCGCTTGAGGGTGCGGTGTGCATTCAATGTTTTCGCTATTTAACAGTGCTAAGTATTCATCACGAGTGTGGTGCTGACGATTCACTCGTAGCCACATTGGTGCTTTACTGTTATTCGCTTCAACGATGGATTCCCATTGTTCTGGGTAACTCTCTTGAAGCATTTTTAAAATCCAGCTTGGGTGGCAATATTTGCCTGCGTTATGACTAACGGCCAGTTCGTCCAAGCGGTCTTGTTCGCGTAAGTAGCTACGAAGTACGGCATTAATTAAGCCACGTAAGCTTGGGCCTCGTAGGGTTACTGTTCCTTCTACGGTTTCACCAACGGCAGCGTGAGCAGGAATGCGCATAAAACTTAATTGGTAGATCCCCACTAAAATTAAGTGGTGGAATACTCGCTTTTTACCTTTGAGCGAATTATCCATCAGCTCGTTCGCAATGGTTTCTAAACGTGGTAAATAACGTAATGCTCCGTAACAGATCTCTTGAAGAAGAGCGTGGTCACGAGGTTTAATCGTTTTCTGAGCTGCTGGTAAAGCATGTGAAAGTGAATGGCCTTTATCGACCACTTGAAACAGGACATTTGCAGCTGCAGCGCGAACATTCATGATGGATACCCGATTGTTGAATCAAAAAAATAAAGGCCAGTAACGACTGGCCGAACTTGCTTGCCGAATTAGTTGAGTTGGCTTCCCACTTCAAACCAAGCAGCACGCGAGTTTAAGATGTCTTGTACCGACATGGCTTTTTTCCCCGGTACTTGTAGCTGCTCTAAAACAAGCACACCACTGCCAGTTGCCACATAAATACCCGTTTTATCGGCTTTAAGTATGGTTCCCGCCGGTTTATCGGTTGTTTGAGGTTCCACACGGCTTTGCCATACTTTGATGCTATTTTCTGCAACAGAGAAGTGACTCATCGGCCAAGGGTTAAAGGCTCGAACGCAACGTTCAATGGCTTGAGCATCCATCGTCCAATCAATCTTAGCTTCTTCTTTGCTAAGTTTTTTCGCGTAGTTGGCAAGCTCATCATCTTGTTTGACAGGTTTAGCATTACCGGAAGCGATGTCCGCTAAGCAATGAACAAGTGCATCTGGACCTAAATCCGCAAGCTTGTCATACATAGATGCACTGGTGTCTGTCGTTTCAATCGGTAGAGTGGCAATGCTGAGCATGTCACCAGTATCTAAACCAATATCCATTTGCATGATGGTCACACCGGTTTCTTTATCTCCCGCCCAGATTGAGCGTTGAATCGGTGCGGCACCACGCCAGCGAGGTAAAATTGAGCCATGCACGTTGATACAACCTAGACGCGGGGTATCAAGCACAACTTGTGGCAATAGTAGACCGTAAGCCACGACAACCATGAGATCGGCGTTGAGATCAGCAAGTTGCTGTTTTGCTTCATCGGCTTTGAAGTTTTCTGGTTGGTATACCGGAATATTATGTTCAAGGGCGATATTTTTTACTGGGCTTGCGGTAAGCTTTTTACCACGACCAGCTGGGCGGTCAGGTTGGGTATATACCGCAATAACTTCATGCTCCGAAGACAACAACGCCGCCAAATGACGGGCGGCGAAGTCCGGAGTACCTGCAAACACAATACGTAATGACTGGCTCAAGGTAACCTCACTTAATTTATTTTTGTTTTTCGTTAAAGCGCTTAATTTTCTCTAACTTTTCTTTGATGCGCTTGCGTTTAAGAGGCGAAAGGTAATCAACAAACAGTTTGCCTTTTAAATGGTCCAATTCGTGTTGTACACAAATCGCAAGTAAATCATCAGCGTCGAAGGTGAACTCTTCGCCATCACGATTGAGAGCTTTAACGCTCACTTCAGCCGCACGAGGAACTAAACCTCTTGCGCCCGGAACCGAAAGGCAACCTTCTTCGATGCCATCTTCTCCGCGTTTTTCGGTGATTTCAGGGTTGATCAGAACCATTGGTTCATCACGAGTTTCTGAAATATCAATCACAACAATACGTTGGTGGAAATCAACTTGCGTCGCCGCTAAGCCGATACCTTCTTCGTCGTACATGGTTTCAATCATGTCATCGACGAGCTTTTGGATCTCAGGGGTAACTTTCTCTACCGGTTTCGCCACGGTACGTAGGCGGTCATCCGGGAATGTTAATACTTGTAATACAGACATATACACTCTAAATGTTGAACTGTGCCGAAACAGCATAAACCTTGTTGGCTCAATTCTAGACATTTTAGAGGGCAAATGACAGCATCCTAAGACCAATTATTCGATTCTCTATTACTCATTACTCTAAAGGAGCGGGAGTTATGCCTTCATTTCTTCGCTGTATTACAGGCGCATTACTGTCAATGTCGCTCTCTATTTCTAATATTGCGAGTGCAAGTGAATCAATACCAGCACCTTTGACGATTCGAGATAATGCACCACAAACTTATATCGTTGTGAAAGGTGACACGCTGTGGGATATATCAGCTTTATATTTAGATAATCCATGGTTATGGCCTCGCTTATGGCAGATAAACCCTGACATTGAAAATCCACATCTAATTTATCCAGGAGATAGGTTAACGTTAACGTGGAGAGATGGTCAGCCAGTGTTAAGCCTTAAACCTATGGTCACTCTGAGCCCTAAGGTTCGCTTGATTGAAAAGAAAGCGGTACCGACTATTGCGGAAGAGCTGGTTCTTCCTTACCTTCAATCGGATAGGTTGGTAGAGAAAGATCTCCTTGATAATGCTCATAGGGTTCTAGGAACAAGTGATGGTCGTAAGTTTTTAACCGCCAATGACCGCCTATTTATTGATGGTCAGCACAGTCATGCTGAGTGGGGGATTTATCGTCAGGTTGAAGAGTATAAGCGTGAAAGCCCAGAGGTAAGTATCACATCTTTACGTTTAGTGGCAGCGGCTACTTTGGTGGACAGTGATGAAGAATTTAGTAGTTTACAGGTGACCTCTCAACGACAAGAAATATTGATTAATGATGTGGTGTTACCTGAAGTTGGCATTGAAACCATGACGTTATCCACCACCTTTCACCCTCAACCTGCTCCTCAAGGTGTTTTCGCCAATATTTTAGGAGCGATAGCGGGAAGCCAGTATGCTGCAAACAACCAAGTGATCATTCTGGATCAAGGTACGGAAGATAATTTACGTCAAGGAAGTATGTTTGAGTTAATTAAACCCGGAGCGATGGTACATAGCAAAGAAGGTAAGTTTAGTTATGAGGGCGAAAAGAGTGATGCTATTCAATTGCCTGATATCACCGTTGGTCGCTTGATTGTTATTCGTCCTTATCAATATTTTAGTTTAGGGCTGATAACAGATAGCTCTACGCCTATTGGTCGAGAAATTTCTGCTATTTCACCAATCAAGCCAGTGACTATTGCGATCAGTAGTGAAGATGCAGGATCGTGACGGAGCAAGAACTCGAAGCGTGGTTGATGTTGAGCTTCACTCCCTATTTGGGAGAAAAGAGATTATCCAGATTAAGATGTATCGATTCACTGGTTAACATTGTTCAATATAAGCCTCAAAACCTTCAGGCAATAGGGTTCAAAACAAAACAGATAGAGTACTTAAAACATAAAGCTCTCTCAGATGTTGAGCCTTGCCTAAAGTGGGCTCAGCAACAGAATCATCATATTATTACCCCTCTCGATATACATTACCCACCACTTTTAAAAGAGATCCCCTCCCATCCGCCGGTATTATTTGTAAAAGGTAACTCGAGTTGCTTGGGGGATCCTCAAATCGCAATGGTTGGCAGTCGAAATGCTAGCCTGGAAGGGCGACAAACCGCGAAGTCGTTTGCGAAAGAATTTTCTAACCAAGGTTTAATCGTAACTAGCGGGCTTGCATTGGGGATCGATGGTTACGCTCATGATGGAGCGTTAGAAGGAAGTGGTGAAACGGTGGCTGTACTTGGCTCTGGTCTTGATAATATTTATCCAGCTCGCCATAGGAAGTTGGCTGAAAGAATTATCGATAAAGGGGCGTTAGTTTCAGAATTTCGTCCTAGTGCCAAGCCTAGGCCTGAAAACTTTCCACGGCGTAATCGCATCATTAGTGGCTTGTCTGTTGGGGTCTTAGTCGTTGAGGCGGCAGAAAAAAGCGGTTCTCTTATTACGGCTCGTTACGCAAACGAGCAAGGGCGTGATGTTTTTGCTATGCCGGGCTCTATTCATAACCCCAATAGTCGTGGCGGAAATAGCTTAATTAAAGCGGGAGCGTGTTTAGTCCAAAGTGCGCAAGACGTTCTCTCTGAAATAGAAACTCTGGTAAACTGGTCTATAGATCATCAGCCAAGTTTATTCGACATGGTGGAAGAAGAGGAAGAATTGCTATTTCCTCTTCTGTTAGCTAACGTAGGAATAGAGGTGACTCCTGTTGATATTTTGGCACAGCGGACCCATATACCTGTGCATGAGGTCATGATGCAGCTTTTGGAGCTTGAGCTTTCAGGGCATGTTGTTGCAGTAACCGGTGGCTATATTCGAAAGAGGAGGGGCTAGCTATGATGATGGACATACTAATGTATCTGTTCGAAACCTATATCCATAGCGAGGCAGAGTTGCAAGTGGATCAAGATGAACTTGAAGATGAGCTGACTCGTGCAGGTTTCCACCAAAAAGATATTTATAAAGCATTACATTGGCTAGAAGAACTAGCTGCGCTTCAAGAGAGCGATAATCATTCGGCAATATCCACAGGTTCAGCAACGTCAATACGTATCTATACCAAATCGGAAATAGCGCGAATTGATATGGAGTGTCGTGGTTTTCTACTGTTTTTAGAACAGGTAGGTGTACTCACAACCGAAATTCGAGAAATGGTCATTGATCGAGTTATGGGGTTAGAGACGGATGATTTTGAACTTGATGATCTGAAATGGATTATTTTAATGGTGCTGTTTAATGTACCGGGTAATGAAAATGCATATACCCAAATGGAAGAGCTCTTATACAGTAAAGAGCAAGGTATTCTTCACTAGTACTAACCAACAAGAGATGCCATGAGCAGTAAAATCGATCAGCAGTTATTTTCCGCTCACGAACACGCTTTGGAACATGAACCATGTCCAGAATGCGGCAGTGAACTGCAACTCCGTCACGGAAAACATGGCCCGTTTTTAGGTTGCTTGCAGTATCCGAGCTGTAGCTATGTTCGCCCATTACATCAAAATGATGGTCATATCGTAAAAGAACTTGGAGTAGCTTGCCCTAAGTGTGCCAATGAGTTGGTATTAAGGCAGGGCCGTTATGGGATGTTTATCGGATGCAGCAGTTATCCTGAGTGTCACCATATTGAGTCCCTCGATAAACCGGAGCAACCAACAGAAGATAAGCCACTACATGGTTGTCCAGAGTGTGGCAGAGGACACCTTGTCGAGCGTAAATCTCGTTTTGGGAAAACGTTCTTTGCTTGCGACAATTACCCTAAATGCAAATTTGCAGTGAACCACCCTCCAGTCAAAGGTCGCTGTGAAGAGTGTGGTTTTACATTGTTGGTTGAGAAAAAATTGGCGAGTGGAACTAAGTATCAATGCTCTAGCCGAAAATGTCAGCATACTCAATCTAACGAGTAAATATGTTGAAGGGTTATTAGAGGCTGCATATCAAAGACAAAATGGCGCATATAGCGCCATTTTGTGATCTTATCGGTTGTATATATTACTGTATTTTTAACGCAGCGCTTTTCAACGAAGGATAAGCCTTTTCGTTAAGCTCATTCGCAAGTTCAAGTAGTGCTTGTTGGAGATCTTTCCGCGAATTTGCACATACATTGATGTGCCCCATTTTTCTTCCTGCGCGTTTTTCTTTACCGTACCAATGAACATGACAACCTGGCATTGCTAACACGCTTTGTGGGAGTGAGTCTTCACCTAAAATGTTGACCATTGCTGTTGGGCGAATGCATTCGGTTCCACCTAGTGGCAGGCCGCAAACTGCTCGTAGATGATTTTCAAATTGGCAAACCTCAGCACCTTGTTGCGTCCAGTGGCCTGAGTTATGCACACGTGGTGCGATCTCATTAACAAGCAGCGAACCTTGAACATCAAAGAACTCAAGTGCCAGCACGCCAACGTAATCTAAACGCTCAGCAACAGCTGTGAACATTACTCTCGCTTGCTCTTGCAATTCAATGTCATCAATCGCTGTCGATAAACTCAACACGCCGTCGGTGTGAACATTTTCAGCCAGTGGGTACACTTGAATCTCGCCATTAGCGCCACGAGCACCAACAAGCGATACTTCACGATCGAACGGAACAAACTCTTCAGCAACAATTGCTTGGTTGTCGGTCGCGGCAATGCATTCAGCCATTTCTGCCCAGGTCGCGTCAACATTGTCTAATGTCTTTAAGCGCCATTGGCCTTTACCGTCGTAGCCGCCAAGTGTGCTTTTCAATACCATCGGTAAGCCAACGTGGGTAATTGCAGTGTCAAAGTCTTCGCGAGAGTTAATCACATAGTACTTAGCATTTTTCACGTTTGCTTCGTCTAACAGTGCTTTTTCAAGAAGGCGGTCACCACCTGCTTTGATTGCTTCTGTTGATGGTAAAAACTTACCACTGCGTTCACACACTTCAAGTATTTGATGGGGGATATGTTCGAACTCGGCAGTAATCACGTCTGCTTGCTCAATCGCGTTTTCTAACCCATTACCAATCACCGCTTGAGTTAGTGGATGAACGATATTACTGCTTCCGACATCAAAAGCTGATATTTGAATGTTGAGTGGTGCGCCCGCGAGCGACATCATTCGAGCTAATTGGCCTGCGCCTAGCACAAGAACATGCATGTCATTAGTCCTCAGCTGGGTTTGGGTTATCTAAAATAGTTTCTGTTTGTTGTTGACGGAACGCTTCCACTTTTTCCATTACTCTCTCATCACTGGTGCCTAGAATTTGTGCGGCAAGTAATCCGGCATTTGCCGCGCCAGCTTCGCCAATCGCGAGAGTGCCGACTGCAATACCTTTTGGCATTTGAACAATAGAAAGTAGTGAGTCCATGCCTTTAAGAGCACGAGATTGAACAGGAACGCCTAATACAGGAAGGCTAGTAAAAGCGGCTGCCATACCAGGAAGGTGCGCTGCGCCGCCAGCTCCAGCGATGATCACTTTTATACCGCGATCTTTGGCACTTGAAGCATATTCAGCGAGAAGCTGAGGAGTTCGGTGAGCTGAAACCACTTTTGTCTCGTATGCGATACCAAACTGATCAAGCATTTCAGCGGCCAGTTTCATGGTTGGCCAATCTGATTTAGAACCCATAATAATCCCGACTTTCATCTCAAACTCCTTCAGTGCTATAAAATTAGGTGTGCGGATATTTTTCGCGCATTATACGGGTAAAATCGCCCAAGGAAAACGTTTGCGTCGGTGTGATTTAAACTTAGATACATTTTGCTATTAAATAGCTTTAGGTATGAACAGAGATAATTTGTACACTTACTTAATTAAAGCGAAGAATAAAAAGAAAGTTAAAGGGATGGTCATGGATAATTTTGAGCAGGCGCTACTGGCATTAAAGCAAGGTGAAGTTATTGCTTACCCAACTGAAGGGGTATTTGGCGTTGGGTGCGATCCTGACAATAATGAAGCGATAGATAAATTGTTAGCGTTAAAGCAACGCCCGGTTGAAAAAGGGTTGATCTTGATTGCTGCGAATTATAGCCAGCTTTTACCTTATATTGATGAAAGCCAGTTAACGGCAGCACAACTTAAGGAAGTGAAATCGACATGGCCTGGACCTGTCACTTGGATAATGCCGACCAGCGATAGAGTATCTTCATCACTCTGTGGGCATTTTGATTCTATTGCGGTACGTGTGACCGACCATCCTTTGGTTCAAAAAATGTGTCATGCCTTTGGTAAGCCGCTTACCTCAACAAGCGCAAATTTAACGGGTCACCCTCCATGTATGACGACTCAAGAAGTAGAAGAGCAATTAGGTGATAAGTTAGTTGCGGTGTTGCATGGAGAAACGGGTGGACGAGAGAAGCCTAGTGAAATTCGAGACGCGAAAACGTCACGTATATTAAGACAAGGATAATCAGCTTAATGTCAGCGATAGATAAACAAGCCGTAAAACAGTTTCTGTTGGCCCTTCAAGATAGTATTTGTCAACAATTAGAGCAGGCTGATGGCAAAGCATTATTCGTAGAAGATGCATGGCAACGAACGCCAGATGAGAAGCTTGGTGGAGGTGGTCGTAGTCGTGTTATGAAAGATGGTGCGGTTTTCGAACAAGGTGGCGTAAACTTTTCTCATGTTTTTGGTCACGAAATGCCAGGATCTGCGACAGCGCACCGTCCTGAATTGGCAGGGCGAAAATTTGAGGCGATGGGAGTATCCCTTGTGATGCATCCTAAGAACCCTTATGTACCCACCTCTCATGCCAATGTTCGATTTTTTATTGCAGAAAAAGAGGGCGAAGCGCCTATTTGGTGGTTCGGTGGCGGTTTTGACCTAACGCCTTTTTATCCTTTCGAAGAAGATTGCCAACACTGGCACAATACCGCGAAAGAGATCTGTGCGCCTTTTGGAGCGGATGTTTATCAGTTGCATAAAGAGTGGTGTGATAAATACTTTTTCTTACCACATAGAGATGAAACGCGTGGGGTTGGTGGCCTTTTCTTTGATGATTTGAATGAGTGGGGGTTTGAATCTTCTTTTGCTTATATGCGAGCGGTTGGTGAAAATTATACCCATGCGTATTTACCAATCGTAAAACGTCGACAAAATACGGAATACAGTGAGCGAGAGCGTCATTTCCAACTTTATCGTCGTGGACGTTATGTGGAATTTAATCTTGTTTATGATAGAGGCACTTTATTTGGGCTACAAAGCGGTGGTAGAACAGAATCCATACTCATGTCTATGCCACCATTAGCTCGTTGGGAATATAGCTATAACCCAGAAGATGGCTCTCCAGAAGCCGATCTTTACCTGAACTATTTGAAACCGAGAGAATGGTAACAGTGATACTTGGCTAGCATAGTGTGAAGTGGTAGGGTCATCTTAGATGGCTCTTTTTTTAACTATATATAAGCAGGCAAGGATATGGCCCAACAAACCGATCAGTACGTTGTGTTTGGTAACCCTATTGGACATAGCAAATCACCTTTCATTCATACTCTTTTTGCAAGGCAAACCAATCAGAACTTAACTTATAGCACCTGCTTAGCACCTGCTGATGGTTTTAAAGATGCAGCGATGGCATTTTTTGAGCATGGAGGTAAAGGTTGCAATATTACCGTGCCGTTTAAAGAAGATGCGTACCAGTTTGCCGATCGCTTAACGGAGCGCGCTAAACTTGCAGGTGCGGTGAACACTTTAAAAAAGCTCGACGATGGTGATGTTATTGGTGATAACACCGATGGTGAAGGCCTGGTTCAAGATCTCCTTCAAAATCAAGTTAGGTTGGAAGGCGCTCGAATCTTATTGATTGGGGCTGGTGGTGCGGCACGCGGTGTGATTAAGCCATTGCTGGATCATAACCCGGCTCATATTACAGTAACCAACCGAACTTTTTCTAAAGCTCAAGAGCTGGCGGGTATATTTGAAGCTTACGGTTCTATTCGTGCTAAAAGTATGGAATCGATAAATGCTCCATTTGATATCATCATCAACTCAACCTCGGCAAGCCTTGATGGTCAATTGCCTGCAATTAGCGAATCCATATTCTCATCGAATTCTGTTTGCTATGACATGATGTATGGCAAAGGGAATACCTGTTTTAATCAATGGGCAATTCAAAATAGCGTGAGCCAAACTTATGATGGTTTAGGGATGCTCGTTGGGCAAGCTGCAGAAAGTTTTATGTTGTGGCGAGGTCTTCGTCCTGGAGCGCGACAGGTATTACGTGAATTGCGTAAAAATTTAGAAGGTATGTAATGAATCAATCAATTCTCTTTGCTGATATACAAACATGGGATCAGCATAAATCCGTTGTTACTTTTCCTGCTCAACAAGCGGGAGCTCTGATTGAATGTTCGATTTCTCTTGAGATGATTGAAAGATTGTCGGGAATATCAGTCGATGGGGAACGGAAAGCCCTTCAAGCTTTCTCTAGTATACGTTTCGATGTTGAAGAGCTTGCGGAAGAGTTAATTGATAATGAAGAATTCAACGAAAAGGGAGAGATCGAACTTAAATAGTTTCGATGACCTGAACCTGAGTTAAATAGTCATTTTTGTTCTGTACGTAGTTATCCGATGATTTTTGTAAGAAAGCTCGTTCTTTATCTGATAAAGGACGGGCTTTTTTGACTGGGCTGCCCACATATAGGTGACCACTCTCTAGTGTTTTATTTGGGGGAACTAAACTACCAGCCCCAATCATTACCTCTTTCTCTATTATCACGCCATCTAATACTATCGCCCCCATTCCCACCAACACTCGATCATGAATGGTGCAACCGTGTAGCATCACTTTATGCCCAATCGTTACATCATTCCCAATAAGAAGAGGGAAACCATCTGGGTTTTCATCATTTTTATGAGTGACGTGTAATACACTGCCATCCTGAATATTGGTTCGTTGACCTATGTGGATATGATTAACATCCCCTCGAGCTGCAACAAGTGGCCAGATACTCGAATCATCGCCAATAACAATATCTCCCACTAGTACTGAACTTGTATCTATATAGACGCGTTCTCCGATTACAGGTTTTTTATCTTTATAACAGCGAATATGGCTCATAATTTGTCCTTAAAATTTGTCGTCAATTTTAATATAGATGACTTTTCTTATAAAAATGAGGCTTTTCGAATAAAAAACACTCAAACGATAGATAAATAACAAAAAACCTAATAAACCGCTTGCCAACGTGATCGTTATCTCTATAATGCGACCTCACTGACACGGCAGAGCCCACAAGGGTTCAAGCGCAATGTCAGTTAGGCTTCTAGCTTAAAAAGATAATTTGAAAAAGTGTTTGACACTCTCGTTTATCTCGCTAGAATAGCCC
>NZ_SYUT01000058.1:0-7465 GCF_005146325.1 Vibrio genomosp. F6
AGTAGGACATCGCCAGGCTCCTATTCGTTTTTATCTCTTTATAAAAAAGATAAAAGCAAAAAAGTTTTTAGATTTACCTTTGCATTTAAGGAAGCCTAGAAACAAAAACTAGATAATAAGCATCTTAGATAAGGCTTATATTTAGTAAAAATTTGTGGAGGGATGGCTGAGTGGTCGAAAGCACCGGTCTTGAAAACCGGCAACCGTTAATAGCGGTTCTAGGGTTCAAATCCCTATCCCTCCACCACTCTTAAAGATTAAACCGCTGTTTTTACAGCGGTTTTTTCGTATCTAAAGCCTCGAAAATCATCTTGCACAGAAAGGTAGCACAGATGTACTTATTGAGACTTCCAAATAGCGTATACTACACACGCATCGCCACCCCACTTTCACTGCGTAGCAGCGGTTATCCCAAAGAGTTTAAATTCTCTCTTCTAACTCGTGAACGTAAAGTCGCTTACCTGAGAAATATCGAACAGGTTCAATTACTCCATGCTCTTTTCGACAGAGCCAAAGTCACTGCATTAAGTTTTGCCGAGTTCAAAGCTGAGCTTACTCATAGTATTAATCAGTTGCGTCAAAATTATCGTTCTCAACCAGAGACAACGACGAATGCACCAATACTGCGACCTGCCGTAGAAGCAAAGGCAACAGCGCCGAGACTAAGTGTTGGAAAAGAGGCGCTGGTTCAGTTCATTGAATCGAAGCAGCTTGAGAATGTGACCCGATTGACGATTAAACAGCTCCAGCAGCGTTGTAGTGATTTTCTAAACTATCTATTAAGCCAAGGGAAAGAAAAGCCAAGTAACAGCCTTGCCATGGCTTACAGAGATGAACTGATACAGCGTAAGCTTAGCCATAAGAGCTTAAAAGACTATCTGGCCGCAAATCGGCAGTTCTTTAATTGGTGTGTGGCAAAAGAATTGATAGCAACTAATCCATTTATGGTGGTGAAGCTACCAAAGAAGACAAATAGCTCAACTCAGCGCAGGCGTTGGAAAGCGATAGAGCTGAAGAAACTATTCTCTAGTCATGCCTATAGTGAGCAAGGTGAGCAATTTGACTGGATAACCAAGTTACAGATGCATCAAGGCTGCCGCCCTTCAGAGGCTTGTCAACTTCGCATCAAGGACATCACGTTAGGTCATATCCCTTGTATCCACTTTTCCGATGATGCGGAAAACCAACACCTAAAAAATGCGGCTTCCAACAGAGTTGTGCCAATACACCAGAAGTTGCTTCAATCACGCTTTCTTGATTATGTAGAGCAACGAAAACAACAAGGTGCTATTCAGCTTTTTGACCTAGTTCCCCGTGGAGACGACTTGGATTGGTCAAAAGATTACCGTGACGTTTTTGGTGATGTTCTTGATGCCTGTCATTTCAAAGCGGGACAACGCCCAACCGCCTATTCATTCCGTCATACCGTTGTTGATGAACTGCAAAAGGCGGGCATCGAAGAGCATGTGGTCGCTCAGATAATTGGGCATAAACACAATACGATGACCTACGGACATTATGCGAAACGGCTATCCCCAGAAGAGTTGGTTGATGCTGTGAATAGCTTTCAGTTGAGCACATCTCAGTAAAATAAGCTTGACAGTAAACCGACAAAAACCGTCTCTAAAAAAGTGAGGCGGTATAGCAACCCGACAGACAGTCCTGACTCAGAAATGCCCCTTTCTCTTTTAGTTAAGCCTATCAGTAACGTGAAGTAAGCGATCTAATGGGATACATTGGCTCCTCATAAGGCTGTCGACAAACATCAGGTTCTACCAATTCTGAGTGGAATCGTTACTTACTTAGATCATCGTGAGCTTCATTTTCTGCTTTAACTTTCATCAGACTGTAGATGAACTCAAGGTTGTTACTCATTATTTTTATTATGGCTTGTAACTGGATGAATACTAAGTAATTGATCACTGAAATACCTGCGATTCTGATATAGAAATAAGAATCAAAGGTCTTACATAGGTGCTGAATGTACGGGGTAAGTAAATTAAACAAAACTATCCCCACTAACACTAACGCCGATGAGAATATTGTTAAAACTAGGCTTCGGATTCTTTGGGTTTGTTCTGTGCCTTTTATTAAACTGAATTTTTCTGGATTAGTAAATCGGGCAATAGCTTCTGGGTAGCTATAAGCCACCCAGATTCCCGCTAGCGTAAAAACAGCCGCAGAAACATTCTGTAAGGTACCTGTTAAATTTTTTAGATCCGTTAAGGTAATAAAGTCTCTACCTAAGTATGCAATAAATATACTTATTGTTATGTATATTATCTGAAGAAGTATATCTTTCAGTTTCATTTTAGCCCCCGTATTTTCGACTGTACTGTTCTGCTGCTCCAGTTGTCGAGAAGTTTAGCAGCGACTCACGAACATCTTGTAAAGTATTCATGACCGTTTTAGCAGGGTAGTAACTACCGTCCATTTTCTGAGTTGGATCTAGTGTGATTTTTCTTCGGTCAACATAGTTACTGAACCACTTTGTGGTGTCTTCGTCATTTGTTCTAAAGCCTATATCATTCCAAGGCACACCCTCAGAATTCTTACTACCATCATTTTCTTCATTATAGATGTTAAGGATATCTCGTAACTCGTCAGCAGTAACAGTTGCCTCTTCAATTATTTCTACATGCTTTTTCGGCTTTGTTGACGTTCGTTTCTTATTAACTTTATTCCATAGTGACAGAACTGGATTTTTCTCAATTTTCTTTTCTGAAGAGATAGTTTCTCTGATGACTAAGTGGGTAATGTAAGGGGCTAAGTGATCAGGGGAGATATCATCAATATTTAACTCTCTCATTTTTGCTTTAAATGAAAATTTTGTTGAGTACTTGCCACACGGTGATTTGTAAGTGACGTTCTTGCGATCAATATCTTTATTAGCAAAATGATTGAACTGAGTCGAATTGTGTACAACTTTATTCTCGTCAGGGATAAAGTTTTCAATACTTCTTTTTATATACCAACACATTTCATCTGTGTTTACGATTGCATGTGGGAACTTGATTGAAGCGATTAAGTTCTGTTCTGGGATGTACCAAAAATACATAGGCGCGCCATAGATTAACTTTTTACCTTTCGCATTTTTTTCGACTTGGATTACATCGCCACTCGCACTGCCGACTTTCGCATCTTGGACAAAACCGCTTAACTTGCCTTCGTCATTGGAGAATGCTTTACAAAAAACAATCAATCGGTCTCCATTTTCCGCCGATACCTCACAGTCCTTGAAGTAAACATGTGAACGGTTAGGGTGTGAGGCTGAATCGAAAGGAAGAGTCTCGCAAAAATCTCTCGGCTTCGCCCATTCAATGACTTTATCTAGGATTTCTTTTAGATCACCTTTGACATGTACAGAGGAACGTTTTTTGGAGTCACCTAATTTTTTACTTCTGTAGAACCCACACTCTTCGATTTCAAAAAAAGTAATCAGCCCATTTTCCATATGTCACCCCACCAAGCTATTGCGAGCTTTATCAATAATGCATTTATTTTCAGATGGTTATATTACCACCTATAGTAGGGAGGATATACAAATAGAGCTACTCCAAGAATTATTTCGAGCCTTTGAACTCCGCTTATGTGGTTTTTTGCTCATAAGACAAAAACGTATAGTTGTAGTGGTTCAAGTCATTTGGTCACCTAAAGATAAAAGTGCCTTTTCACTATCAACACAGCTATGCGATACCTGACCCAATCGTTCAAACGCGAAATTAGCAATACCGCTAAAGTTAAAATGTCTAAGGATGTGTTGCAATATCACCGCTAGCAAGTTTTTGTCTCTTTCCTTTTGTAAGTCTCGATAACATTGATTTGGCCTGCCTCGACACATAGCGCAAAGTGTATCGAGTGACTCACTCGGGAAAAACGTCAGAATAACTCGTCCGTTTGGGAAAAACGTCAGAGTAACTCGTCCGTTTGGGAAAAACGTCAGATTAACTCGCCCATTTGGGAAAAATATCAGATTAACCCATCATTGAGGAAACGAGGCAAGTCTCGGTCTAATAGCTAGTTTCAAATATTAGAAATTGTCCGAAAAATCAGAATACCCTCAAACGTTTTCGCGTATGTCCCTCCTAGATCCACTTTGATTAGTGATGGTGGATGTAAATATCATCTATAGATTTGTCCGCCGACTACTTTGAAAAATCTCAAAAAAACAACTCATTGATAAAAAACGACAAGCAGAAAATTTAATATTAAACCATTAATAATATTAGTAATTTCATATTTGTAATTTGCTTTTTATGGCTATAAGCTGCTCTCAAATAGAAGAGTAGCAACTAGCTGCCTAAGTGCAATTAACGTGGAAACTAGCAATTCAACATTGGTTAATGTCATCATCGACAAATTCATTGAAAGTCGTGTACATACCGTCGCGCCTTCAACACTCAGATCGGATAGATGTAAGGCGGGAAAACTCAAAAAACACTTGAAGAAACGTTTGATAACAGAGATTAGGCACAGTGATATTCACGACCTAATTACCTCATTTCACCGACGCTACAGTAATAAATCGATCAATGAATTCCTCATTATTCTCAGAGCAGTATTCAAGCGTGCCATACGCGATGGAATCATTGAGCGTGACCCGATGGACGGAATTGAAAACCTAACTGTCACGAATAAAGAACCAAATCCATTCACCAAGTCTGAAATCAAAAAACTGAATGACGCCACCTCCGAATGTTCTAGTGGCAAAAATGCTGTGCTGTTAAATATACTAACAGGCCTCCGAATCAGTGAGTTATTAGCACTAGCTTGGGAGGATATCAATTGGCAACGTAAAGAGCTGTATGTTCGTCGTGCAAAAGTGTTGAACGATTATAAAGTTCCGAAAACACAAGGCTCAGTTAGAACGGTAGAACTCAATGAACTGGCAATAATGCTTCTGAAAGAGCAATTAAAATGCACTGGCTCAAAACGGAAACGAGTACTGTCTCTATTGCAAATCGATAATAAAACTTGGACAAAAGAAAAAGTCCGTTTTGTGTTTTATAACTGCGATACGAACCAACCGTTCCTAAATGCTAAACAATTTAGCAAAACTTTCTTCACTCCGTTTCTGAAAAAAGCAGAAATTCAGCATCGTGGTGTTGGTCAATTGCGGCATACCTACGCTAGCCAAAATCTCACGGCTGGCATTAGCAAAGACTGGATAGCACGCCAGATGGGTCATACTGGCACAAATATGATAGATAAACATTATGGCCGTTGGATACGCTCTGACGCCCCCGACTTTGCTAATGCCGCAGCGGCTCATCTTTCAGACGCATTTGGGTATTCTGAAAATATATCCGTTAAGGAAACTTCGAGTGTTTCATCTGATGTGCTGGCGCTAGCGAGTGCTCTGCAAGATAAGCCTGAACTAAAAGCCCTCATTCAGGGCGTTATGGGAGGTGCTTTATGAGTATTATCCTCCCTGCCATATGTGGCATTGTCAGTGCCACATATGGCAATACCGTTGCCAAATTTGGCACTAGTCGTGCCAAAGTCGCTCACTTGAAAAGTGGGACGCGACAGCAACCCGATGCGCTCCCGTCACACTTTTGCTTCGCAAAAGATGAACGTGAGCTACGGGCAAGAGAAGTCTCTCTTGACTCTCGATGTACCTGCCCTCTGGGGAGGTCAGAATGAACCAGAATATCCGTCAATTTTGTGGTAAGTATAACTACACATCCCAGTCAGAGAGTCGCCTTAAATGTGAAGCATCGCTCAAGCATTCGCTCAGAATAACCTCCACTCTCGCAGATTCACAGGCAAAGGCTAAACCAACTAAAAAGCTGGAATGGAATGAAGCACTATCAGCTAACAATCTTATCTGGTGTAACGGCAAGTTATCGCAATTAGATACGTGGTCGGAAGAGACGCGTATGGATCTGTTATATCGTATTGCACCTGTTCCGCGTATTCATAATCAGAGAAAACTTCAGACTCAGCATCGGCAATACCAACTGAAAATGAAAAAGGCGATTACCAGTGAATTGAAAAAGGACAATAACGAAGCTGCTGAGTTTCTTCAGGTCGTTCTTGATACTGATGGTCATGTCTCGTATTCCAAAATAGAGAGGTTTGGAAAACTCAACATGCAACGGAAAAAGCAGCGGATTAAAATGCTGGAGACCTATCTGAACGCGCACAACCAGGTTCATCGCCGTGCACCAACGAATGCTGTTTATTTACAGGAAGGCATCTTAAAAGTACCTCATCAATGGCAAGTGGGTTTAGATACCGTAAGTCTGAAAGAGTACATTGAACTTACGCGCAAGTTCCTGACTCATTATTTTCCACAATACCAAATTGAGGCCATTATTGGTCACGATGATGAGCGGAGTGTTGAGCAAGATACAGGTTGCCACCCACACTACTTTCTTTCGGGGCGGAATACTGAAACAGGTGAGTTCGACCTGCACAAACGGCAGATACAGGTAGTAAATGAGTACATCAGGCACATGTATTCAGTTGACGGTTTCTTTCCTAAAGACAGCAAGCTCAGCCGTGAGGAATCACGGGACTTTGGGCGCTTTTTTCAAAAGATGGTAAAAGACTTTGTAAATGAGCACCTGTTTCATGCCAAAGGTCTCAATGTGGCGTTTGCGCCAGAGACTGAACAACAGTCAGAAAGACGGCAAGAAATGAACAGAGAGGCCAGTCTTCCTAAGTCCGAACGCAGCTACAACTATCACACGCATCAGTTAGAACTGATTCAGAACAAGATTGAGCTGACAGAGAAGCAGCACGTTAATTTGGTAAATAAGCAGAAAAAAGTTGAGCAGGAGCTGACCTTGCTGACTAATAATGCAGTGCAAGAGCAGATTAGGTTAAGTCAGCTACAGGTTGAGCGAGATACGATGCAAATAGAAGTATCTGACCTTAAGACGGAATCATCTAGGCTGACCTCCCTCAGCCAAAACTTAATACAGGCTCTGGTGCCAAAACTGGTTGATATTTTTAAGAAAGTATTACTTTCTATCAATGCCAAAGATAAAGGTGTGATGAAAAAGCAAAGCGAATATCTAGCCTCTGCCTTGAACTCCACGTTAGATCTGCCACCTGAACTGGCAGATAAAATGGCAGATGAGATTGCTCTGCTGCAAGAATCCGATAACCAGTTAACAAGCCAGAGCACCGATAAAGCACCAAAATAAGTAAATAAATAAGTAAGTTAGTTAACTGACTTACTTTACTAACTCAGGAAAACAAGCGTCTAGAAGAGCAATTAGCAATGCCTATTACAAACTGAGTAGCCATTCACTCGGTGTCATTTCACTAGCATGGTGGAGTTCTTAAAATTTAGACCGTTTTTTAAGAATTCTTAATTCGGTTAAGAATTGCTAAGAATCCAAATTACTCGCCCCGATCACTCCTGCACCCTGCGATTGATAGGTATATGCTAAATCTGATCGCTCAAACACCTTAAGTCGCCGTTCTGATCAATCCAGCACCCTGGAATGGG
>NZ_SYUT01000059.1:0-2223 GCF_005146325.1 Vibrio genomosp. F6
GAGTTTACTCCGATTTGAATTTTGTGTTTACGGTGCAGTGGTTTAGTTTGGGTGTTATAGCGTTGTCGCACCTTAATTGGGCGTTAGCTTTTATGGAGGAAACTGTGAAGTTATCAAATATAAGTCTGTGTTTAGCAGTGTTAATTAGTAGCGAAGCTTTTGCTTTTGACTCTGACATAACTAACATATTGGGCTTTCCGATCGGTGGAACTTTGGCACACGAACTTGTGGAACTTGATGATAACAAGTACCCAACTAGGATCATTAAGCTTGATGTACTTGATAAGCAGGGAACATCACTTTTTGAGGAAGCTCAGATTCAAATTATTGAGTCCACCAAGTTAGTGTACTCACTCGAAGCAGAAAAGGAGTTTCCTAATCAAGAGGCTTGTGTAAGTGAATATAAATTGCTTTTTGATACTCTTGATAGCAAATACCAACATTTAAAGGTGGTAAACACAGTCTCTATTGCTGGTAAGACGTTCTCAACGTTTGAAGGGTATCTTTCGACAAATGGTGAAAGAAAGCTATCACTCAGTTGTGCACAAAAAGACTCTAATAATCCTAAACACACGTTAGTACTTTCAGCAAGAGATGTGAAGTTGACTGATGAGGCAGCTAAACTTTGGGCAACGTACTAAAAGCTAACAAAGCGTTCAAGAGTGATTCCTTACGCTTGCTGGTTTCGCTTCGCTCACAGTATAGCAAGCGTGCGTCACACCTTAACGCGGCGTTATGTGAATAGGGAAATTATGACATTACGAGTAGTCCCAGAATTATATTGTTTCGATATTAATGTTAGTAAATCTTACTTTATCAATGTGTTAGGTTTTTCTGTTAAATACGAACGACCTGAAGAGGAGTTTGCGTATTTAACTCTAGATGGCGTGGATATCATGCTTGAAGGGATCGACAGTAATAGTCGTAAATGGGCTTCAGGATCTTTGACATCGCCATTAGGTCGAGGTGTGAATTTTCAATGGGACGTAAAGGATATTGAATCGTTGTATCGTGGTATTTGTGAAAAATCGCCAGATACTATCTATTTGGTTCTGGAATCTAAGTCTTATCAATGTGGTGATGTAATAACAACTCAAAAACAATTTATTGTGCAAACTCCGGATGGTTATTTGTTTCGGTTTTGCCAAGATATACGCTGAAAGAATTCACATAACAAAACGTTTAAGAGTGATTCCCAACGCTCGGCGGCTTCAGCTCAAAGTTTGGCTTAAGTGATTATGGCACAATGACTTAAGTTTGGTGGCAGCGTTGCTCACACCTTAACGTGGCGTTATGTGCCTGGTCAGCGGTTGGTTAAAATTTTATGAGGATGGTGTGGTGAGTAGTGAACTAGAAATTGCTTTGTTGATTAACAATGTAGGAGCCTCTGCTGTCGGAGGAGCACTAATTGGAGTGTGGCACGACATCAAAGGTAAACGTTTACCAGAGTTTCGAACAGTTGATAATCCGGAGAATGATCCACCAAGAAGACAGGCTCGTTCCAATATATCTGAGCGTGGGGCGTTTGTTATGGCTTGTACTCTATTATCCTCTTTCGTAGGGTTATTAATTGGGCTTTATTATCTGGGCTTTGCAAAAGAGTCGACGCCCAACATATATGGGCAAATATTTATTGCACTATTGGCCGGTTTCTTGATGCCAAAACTTCTTGAGCATTCTGAGAAGATGTCTATTTCTAAACTAATTAGCCGATTTACTAATTTAAAGTAAGCACATAACAAACGCTTTAAGACGGATTCGCAACGCATGGCATTTTCATCATGCGTTGATTTTTGTGATTAAGGTAGCGTGCGGAAGCATCGTATTGCGTTGCTCACCACTTAAGCGGGCGTTATGTGATTTCGAGAAATTTACCTATGAATCTACTATTTATATGCAGTCGCAATAAGCTTCGTAGTCCGACAGGCGAAGCTGTTTTTGGTGATTACGCCAATCTGGAGGTTCGTTCAGCAGGTATCAGTAATGATGCTCAAGCACCATTGGGAACAGAAGATATCAACTGGGCAGATATTATATTTGTAATGGAACAATCTCATAAGAACAAGCTTGCAAAGAAGTTTAGAAAGCAGTTGAGCGGGCAGCGAGTTGTTTGTTTAGGAATACCAGATGTATATAAATATATGGACCCTGAACTGATCGAAATATTCGAAAGAGAAGTTCCAAGGTATCTTTAGTGTTAATCACATAACAAGAGACTATGGC
>NZ_SYUT01000060.1:0-1194 GCF_005146325.1 Vibrio genomosp. F6
TAACAAGAGACTATGGCGTCAATAGTTAATTTTTGACGCTATTTTTATCCCACATCACACCGTCTCTCAGCATTGAATTTAAAATCACAACCATCTTCCTCATACAAGCAACTATCGCTACTTTTTTTGGTTTTCCTGCCGCAAGTAATCGTTCATAAATCACCTTGAAAACTGGGTTACACTGAATAGCTGACATCATCGCCATATACATAACTGTCCTAACTTGAGCTCGCCCTCCTTGTATCATCCGTTTGCCTTTGAAGCGGCCGCTCTCTCTTGTTATTGGTGCGACACCAATGAGCGAAGAGGCTTGTTTATTGGAGATAAACCCTAATTCGGGCACATTGCTAATTAAGGAGGCCGCAAGGACCTTACCCACGCCAGGCATGCTTTGGAGAATCGTATTCTTGGCTTGATACTCAGGACAGCTATCAATCAGTTTCGCTATCTTTGCTTCTACTTTTTCTATCTGATTCTTCAGAGCGGTAAGGATAGGAGTAATGGTTGATGAGATATTCTTTGGTAATATTTGTAGCCGATTTCTTTCCATGGTTTGCATGGTGAGCAGCTGGTTGCGCCTTGCGACTAAGTCACTCATAAGGCGAATGTTTTCGCTTTTCAGTTTGGTGAGTTCGGGTTGCATACGTTCAGCATAATGTGCAATAAGAGCAGCATCTAATCGGTCGTTTTTAGCTCGTTGTCCAATGGCACCTGCGAACTTTTTAATACGCAACGGATTAGCAATTACATAAGGTAATTTGGCTTTATCGCATTCGAGTATGAAGGGCATTTCTAATCGGCCAGTCGCTTCGATGACGATGCGCTGAGGTTTGTGTTTCTTAATGGTTTTGATGGCATCACGGATGCCTTTTTCGGTGTTTGGGACAGTGAAGTAAATGTCGAGAGGGCGGATGTAAATATCTAATTGTGACTTGCCAGTATCAACGCCGACATTAATGTTTTGAAGTGTATTTGTATTCATAATAAGCTAACTCTTGCTTGCAAATGCGGGCTCGAGACCCAGAAGACTATTCGAGTGTGGTGCTTGGAGTTCTATCTGGCGTTCGAACTTGTTATCGGTCTCTCAATAGAGGAGCCATCATTTAATCGAACTACCAAATAGAAGAACTTTAGTTGCAGCTAAAGTCTGGGTCTCACCTTACCCGATTGGAGTGCCTATTATCCATACAAACA
>NZ_SYUT01000007.1:0-2446 GCF_005146325.1 Vibrio genomosp. F6
AAACGCACTTGGCTAAGAAACGAAATTAGGCAAAATTTGAATGGTTCAGTTAGCCAGAATGACAAAGAATTCGAACGAGAAACCTGACAGCAAAATGCGCTGACGCCACAACTTTCAATGAAGTCCCCACAAAAAAGAAGCCGCGCAAAATGAACTTGAGCCAGCAAAACTTACTAACGAGGAGACTTGCGTGACGTTGCTCCTAATTAACCGATAAACATTCTACGTGCGATGGTCATTTTGATGGCAATTTTCACGAAAAGAGCAGGTGTGTAGCTCGAACGCAGAACAAAGATAAACGGATAATTTAACCCTTTGAATCTTATGCAATATAACGCCGCATTAAGGGGTGAACAACGCCGCCACCCACCCTAAAGCATTGTACCGTAAACACTAAATTTGAAGTAGAAGCAAAAATGCCAAGCGTTGAGAATCCCTCTTAAATGCTTTGTTATGCTTATGTTGACAAAAACTGCACTCACTACCTTACATTGCGTATTCAATAACCTTTTGCTCTAAATTTCCGATAGCAAAACATTTCACAGCATCAACACTTTCATAAGGTGTTTTTGTAGAAAAGTCTAAGCTAAATTGATCGCTACCAGCTGGCTGGTTATTTAGATTAAAATATTTAACATTTATGTCCACAACATACTTTGTATTAACACTAAGTTCAGTGCCACTTTCAGTTGGAGCAAGGTATATATTGGTTCTCCCTGAGAGCTTAGAGCCTCTAACTGCGTTAAACGCGTGTCCGTTGTCATTGGTAAACGTATATCTTGCGCTATCAGCTGGATTGTACTCATAAGTATGCTTACCGCGAGCATTAGAAAAATTACGAACAGAAGTACCGCAGTCTACGTACTGAGATGCGTTATTTGTCGAAAAAGATACATTTATGATACGCGATGACTTTTCAATGTTATTAATAACAAAGAAATCTGATGCGAGATTCTTTACTAATCTATTCCATACAACATCAAAATCCTCTTCAAGGAGAATATTATTTTCAACTTTTTTTTGTACAGGAGGGGTATACGTTAAATCTGAGGTTGCACATCCGCTTAAAGATAAGACAACAACAGGGAATATTATTTTTTTCATCATAGGTACCATTTAGATAATTCAACTTCATTTTATCGTATAAAACACCAAATGTAACTATATAGCATGACATACCACAAGTAAGCATAACGCCCAATTAAGGTGCGACAACGCTATGACACCTAAGCTAAACCATTGATCCGTAAACACTAAATTCAAATCGGAGTAAAATCGGCAAGCGTTAGGAGTCACTCTTAAATTGTTTGTTAGAGCGCACTTTCACTTGGCAGAAAATGAGTCGTACAAATTTTATTCCCATCAGGATCACGTAAGTAAGCTAAATACAATCGACGCGAGCCGGAACCACGAACACCTGGAGGCTCTTCTATTGCGATACCACCACTTTCTATTCCAATTCGATGCCATTCATTGATGATTTCAGGGCTGTCTGCTAAAAAACCTACTGTCATCCCGTTGCCATGACTTGCCACTTCCCCATCAATGGGTTTAGTTAAACCAAGTACACCAGATGGGCTAAAATACATGCAGCGACCTTTTTCATCGATTATACCTTCGCTATAACCGAGTACTTTCATAATGGCATCGTAGAATTTCTTTGAACGAGCTACATCATTCGTGCCAAGCATCATATGACTAAACATACACTTCCTTTTGATTTCATTGATATTAGAGATTCTAATTTAGAATGTTCATTTATCGATGTCTAGGAGTAATGTGCCCTGCGCACTAACGCCCAATTAAGGTGCGACAACGCTATAACACCCAAGCTAAACCATTGCACCGTAAACACTAAATTCAAATCAGAGTGAAATCGGCAAGCGTTGGGAGTCACTCTTAAATTGTTTGTTATAAGCGTGTTTCGTTTACCACGTTCTATCTAAATCCTCGGCATACAAAGAAATAGCGCGTTTATACTCTATTATTGCGTCACTACTAGTGGTTGAAACTAGCAACTCAAGAAGCAAAGACGTCGCTTCTTTATGACGCCCTAGGTTGTAGAGGCACATTGCATAGAAAGGCTGAACCTCCATAGAATCAGGGTACTCGTTCAGAGTTTGCTCGAAATACGTAAGCGCATCTGAGTAGTTACCAAGACTTCGATAGGTGCTCGCCAAGCCGAATAAAGCATCGAACCGTTCTACTGACGATAGTAAACCCGACAGAGATGACAGATAATGACCAACTGCTTCTTGCTCTTTACCTTCATTATCATATGACCACGCAATTTGCAGGTGAGCCTTAGCTACATAGTTTTCATCGTTCAATAACGTTGAAAGCAAAGCTCTAGACTCTTGATATCGAGCTTCTTTGCGCAATTCAATGGCTTGTTTGATGATGATTTCCATAGTTTTCCTCGAAAGCTTATAACGCCCAATTAAGG
>NZ_SYUT01000061.1:0-12444 GCF_005146325.1 Vibrio genomosp. F6
ACTACCCTGCCAGATAGGGTATAAGCCTACATATATCACAAACCATTCGACGACTTTTCAACAGAACAGCCCCATAAATTTATCGAAACTTTGGGATTTTGAGGCCTGAAGTAGGCCCTGATACGCTAGCACTAACAAAAAGGACCGAGTGATAACACTTGGTCCTTATTAACAACCCTTGATAGTGGATTAAATCACACCACTTCTATGATTATTTTCTCTAGTTTATCTAAACCTTCACTAAGCACTTCTTGCTCAATCGTCAATGCTGGAAGCAAACGAATTACGTTGCCTTTAACACCACAAGAAAGCAGGATTAGGCCGTTTTCTTGCGCCTTGCTAATAATGGTTTTAGTCAGTTCTTGCAAAGGCTGACCGGAATCCGGATCAGTAAATTCGATAGCCATCATCGCACCAGTAGTACGAACTTCACCAATCTCTGGTACTGATTGCTGTAGTTTCGTCATACGAGAGTAAACAACCTCACCAATACCCATTGCTTTGGCGCACAAATCTTCTTCTTCAATAATTTTCAGTACTTCTAAACCTGCCACACACGCAAGTGGGGATCCGGCATAAGTGCCTCCTAATCCCCCCGCAGTAGCAGAATCCATTACCTCAGATTTCCCCACAACCGCAGAAATAGGGAAGCCACCGGCAATACCTTTTGCCATGGTGATCATATCCGGCTCAATATTCAAATATTCAGTAGCAAACATTTTACCAGTACGTGCAAAACCTGTTTGAATTTCATCAGCAATCAACATAATTCCGTGTTTATCACAGATTTCACGTAGACCTTGAGCAAATTTCACTGGCGCTTGATAAAAGCCCCCCTCACCTTGAACAGGTTCAAAGATGATCGCGGCAACGCGCGAAGGTTCGATATCACAAGCAAATAAATCTTCCAACGCTTGTAGGCTTTGCTCAACACTAATGCCATGAAACTCATTAGGATAAGGAGCATGGTAGATTTCACTTGGGAAAGGACCAAAATTTGCTTTATATGCTGCTACTTTCCCTGTTAATCCCATAGTTAAATTAGTACGGCCATGAAACCCGCCTTTAAATGCAATTGCACCACTACGCCCTGTGCGCGCGCGGGCAATTTTAATTGCGTTTTCAACAGCTTCTGCACCCGTAGTTAAGAAAACTGCTTTTTTATCGCTTTCTCCCGGTGCAACTTGCGTTAATTTCTCTGCCAACTCAATAAATGAGGCATATGGAGTAACCAACGCACACGTATGAGAGAAGTTATCTAACTGTGCTTTCACCGCTTCACTAATACGTTTATTTGAATGACCCGTATTGGTGACGGCAATGCCCGCGGCAAAGTCGATATATTTATTCCCTTCTACGTCCCACACATGTGCGTTTTCTGCTTTTTCAACATAAAGGGGATAAAGAGCGCCCATGCCTTGAGCAATGACTTGGCTTCTTCTTTGGTGCAATTGTTGGTTGGTCATCATCATTTCCTTGAGTTTGTTGCTTTTACTAATACGAGCTAGATGCCTCTTTCTATTTAGGCACTTACTTACCGGTTCTATCGCGATTCTTACAACGAACTATCAACTTAGTTGAATCGCTACTGCTTTACTTCACAACAAACACTGAGCAATGTGAATGTCGTACAATTTTTGCTGCGTTGGAACCAAGCAGATATGAGCGTAGTCTAGGCCTTGAAGATGCCATAACTATTGCGTCTGAATTTGATTTCTTTGCCTGTAACACAACTTCATCAAAAACCACTCCGCAACGCACAATACTCTTACCTAGATGGGGCTTCGGTACCAATTGTTCTAACATCGTCTGCACGCTATCAAACGCACTTTGATGCTGCGTTGAAAAAACGTTGCCCGATGCTGTGGGCACCGTTCGGCGATGAACACGAGCTTCATCGACATAAAGCATGTCAATGACCCCATCTTCAGCGATCAATTTAAGCGCCAAGTTAACTTCTCTTTTCACTACCTCTGGGTAGGCGAGATCAACGGGCATTAAGATACGTTGTAAACTCATATCAATTCACTCCCATCACTTTATTAGGTAGCCACATCACGACTTCTGGGAACAACATACACGTCACCAGCACGCACAACTTGAGTAAGATGAACGGCAAAATGGAGCGGTAGATATCCATCATACTGACACCCGGCGGTGCTATGCCTTTCAAATAGAACAAGGCAAAACCATAAGGTGGAGTTTGTACCGCAATCTCAATATTCAATATCATCAAAATACCGAACCAAATGGGGTCATAGCCGAGCGATACAACAATTGGCGTAAACAGCGGTGCACACATCAACACGATGATCAGTTCATCGATAATGAACCCGAGTAGCAACATGATGACTTGCAGCAAGATAATCACACCAAGAGGCGGTAACCCAAGATCTTGCGTAAGCTGTGCCACCATGTTTTGCACGCCACTGAGCATGTGGAAATTACTAAACAGTGAAGCGCCAAGAATGATCCACATTGACACGCTAACAAGCATTGCCGTTTCAAAACCCGATGATTTGAACATTTCAAAACGAAAACGCTTAAAGATAATCGCAAGAAAAAGTGCTCCAACAACGCCAATCGCTCCCGACTCTGTTGGCGTGGCGATCCCGGTAATAATGCTGCCTAATACGGCAACGATCAGCAGTAAAGAAAATAACCCGTCACGCGCGGTTCTCACCTTTTCTTTACCCGTCATTTTACTTTCACTGCCAGTCCCGAGTGGCGCTCTCTCAGGGTTCAATTTACAACTGATGATCACATAGCTGATTAGCAGCGTAATAGAGATGAGTGCAGGGATAATCGCAGCCAAAAACATGCGACCTACCGAGTTCTGCGTCGTTGCCGCGTACATGATCATTGGAATGCTTGGCGGGATCAGAATACCTAAGCCGCCACCTGCCATTATAACGCCGAGCGCCAGACGCTTATCATAACCACGTTCAAGCATTGGCTTAAGCGCGATACTGCCAGAAGTCATAATACCCGCACCAATAATGCCAACCATTGCGCCAATCATAGAACAGACGCCAATCACGCTGATCGCGAGTGAGCCTCTCAAGCGTCCAATCACCATTTGGCTGGCGTTGAACATCGCATCCCCAATACCTGAACGAGTCAGTAACTGCCCCATATAAATGTACAAAGGGATCGCTAACAAAATAAAACTAAAAAAGTTACTCTCAATGGTGGTTGGGACTAGGTTAAAAATGCCTTCTCCCCAGGTTAGATACCCCATACCCATAGCAATGCCACCCAAAGCGAGTCCAACTGGAGCGCCCAAGGCAAAGCTAAATAAAATACAGCCGATCAATAACAACGTTAGAACTTCAATACTCATACATCCCCCGCTTGTTCGATCAGCGTGTCTTGTTGTTCACTCTCTTCTGGTTCTTGTTCTATGAGTGTCTTACCCGTTAATAGGTAGTAGATGTCTTGCACCATATCGCTGGTAAATTGGACGATAAACGAGCCTGAAGCGACCATCATCATCACCCAGAAATGCGCCATGGATGGTGCCCATTCAGATTGACGTCGGTAATTAAACTCAAGTGCTTCTTCAAACTTTCCGAATGACATCATCAATACCACCGAAAGGAAAAAAATAGCCAACGAATATGTAAAAAGGTTAAACAAGGAGCGCACCCGTATTGACACTGAAAGGTAAAGCACATCAACGTTAATATGCGCTTTGTTTTGCTGCGCTAATGCGCCACCAAGTGCGGCGATATAACCAAATAAGAACAGCGATACGTCATAAGCCCAGATAGTCGGTTCTCCAAGCACATAACGAGAAAAAACTTCAAAAGCGACGGTGGCTGCAAGGAGCGGCATTAGCATCGAAGCAGAAAAGCCAATCCAATACACGAAGCGATTAATTCCTCGACAATAAGCCGTTAATATTTGTCTCAACATACACATCATCCCTGCCAGCATAAAAAGAAAGGGGGTCTACCCCCTCTCTCTGGTTTGCGATTTAAAAACGCATTCAAAATCTAAACTTTGATTTGAACTAGGCTAAATCGCCCGTCTTTAAAATGATTACTGGGTGTTTTGTACAATCTTAATTAGGCGTTGGCTGTATTTGTCTGCGTCAGCGTATTCCGTCCATAGAGAATCCGCAGCGCCATTCCATTTAACGACATCCTCAGCGCTTGGCTCTGGGCTCCATTTCATACCTTTCGATTCCATATCAGCAATCGCTTGAGATTCCCATAGACGTGACTTTGTCATCTGCTCACGAGCATGAACCGCACTTGCTGCACGTACAATGGCTTGTAGATCTTCTGGTAGCTTGTTCCACGCACTCTTATTGACGACGATTGGCAATGCTTGAGCGCCGGCAATTGGCAAACGGTACATGTACTTCGCCACTTCTACGTGGTTACCGTCACGGTGGTCAATGATGTTGCTGCCGATAGAGCCATCGATAACACCAGTCGCTAAGCTGGTGTAGATTTCACTCCATGATAGTGATGCTGGAGATGCACCTAAGTTACGTAAGAACTTACCGTAAGCACCCGGAGCGCGAATCTTCAGACCTTCGAAATCTTTAATTGAATTAATCGGTTCTTTGGTTAGAACATAAACTGGTAACTGGATATATGGTTCTAGCCAAACAAGGTTTTGCTTGTCGTAAGCTTCCTCTAATACTTCACCCCAACCTTTTTCATGGAACAATGCGCTTAGCTCGCCCACATCATCCGTCATACCTGGTAAACCAACTTCAACGACACCCGCAGGGAATTCACCCGCATGCATCGGTTGGAAAGGAGCCCCCATCGTCATTAATCCTGATTTAACCGAACCAAGTACACCCGTTTGACCAACACCTTCACCGGCATACATTACTTGAACAGAAATACGACCATTCGACATTGCTACAATATTATCAGCAAAGTTTTTATACACTTCACCATAGGCTGTACCGCGTGAGTATAGGTTTACAAAACGCCAGTTATGCTCAGCAGCGAAAGCCTGAGATACGGTAAAAAAAGAGCTCGAAATCGCCAATGCGTATGCAGCAACCTTTTTCGTTAGGCTTTTTTTGCTTAGCTTACTTAGGGTGTTAAACATGAATTATCTCCTTGATGTATTCCTGTTTGCTCTGGCTATGCCAGTAACAGTGCTGAAGTGACTTGTTACTTCCTCGTTGTCACCGTATTGTTAATGGTTACATTTTGGTTACAATTGATAAATTCGCATTTCTCCACCTAAAGTTTTACTGCGCTCAACCTTTCAACAGCACTTGTCTATTTTCTACAGATCACTCAACTTGAGACGAAAAAAAGCAGCACACTTGGTGCTGCTAAAGCATGAAACCCAAAAGGCCTGGAAGGACTCACTATTTGGGGAAGACATGTCAAAACCATACGGTCACAGAAAGAGAAACTCTTCGTTTATATGCCATGGCATAAGTATTTAATTTCTAGGTAATCTTCGATGCCATACTTAGAGCCTTCACGACCACAACCTGACTCTTTCACTCCACCAAATGGAGCAACTTCCGTTGAGATTATGCCTTCATTAATACCCACAATACCGTACTCAAGTACTTCGCTCATTCGCCAAACGCGGGCATGATCTTGAGTATAAAAATATGCGGCTAATCCAAATGGGGTATCATTGGCACGGCGCACAACATCGTCTTCATCATTGAAGCGAAATATAGTAGAAACGGGACCAAACAGCTCTTGGTGCGCAATGTCCATTTCTTCTGTCACGTTGGTTAAAATTGTTGGTTGATAAAATTGGTGACCAACATCGGAGATATGCCCACCTAAGGTTAATGTTGCACCTTGCTCAACAGCGGTGCTGACCAATTGAGCCACTTTATCAATCGCTTTTTGATTAATAAGAGGACCAATCTCGGTACCGTCTACCAAGCCATCGCCAATCACTAACTGACTGACAGCTTGGGTGTATTTATCCAAAAACTGATCATAGATAGCATCGTGAATATAGAGTCTGTTGGTGCAAACACAGGTTTGACCCGCATTGCGATACTTGGAAATCAGCGCGCCTTGTACCGCTTTGTCGATGTCTGCATCTTCGAAAACAATAAACGGGGCATTACCACCCAACTCCAGTGACACTTTTTTCACGGTTTCAGATGCTTGACGCAAAATGAGCTTGCCCACAGGTGTGGAACCGGTAAATGAAACCTTGCGAACCAAAGGATGGCGGCATAGTACATCCCCCACTTCAGCAGGACGAGAAGTCGTCACTACGTTGATCACACCTTTAGGAATTCCAGCTTTCTCAGCCAGTAACGCCATTGCGAGCGCACAAAGAGGGGTATCTTCCCCAGGCTTAATCACCACGGTACATCCCGCCGCAAGAGCTGGCGCCGCTTTGCGAGTGATCATCGCAATAGGGAAATTCCATGGCGTAATCGCCGTGACAACACCCACAGGTTGCTTAATCGTCATGTAGCGATTATTCGGATTTGCCGCGGGGATCACATCTCCATACATTCGCTTCGCTTCTTCGGCAAACCATTCAATAAATGATGCGCCGTAAATGACTTCACCGTAGGATTCCTTGTACGGTTTACCTTGCTCAGACGTCAGTAACTTCGCCAGTCCGTCTGCATTTTCAACCATCAGATCAAACCATTTTTTCATTAGACCCGCGCGGTATTTAGCTGTGGTTGTACGCCAATCTTGTAAGGCTGTATGTGCGGCAATAACGGCTGCTTCAGATTCTTCCTTACCCATATCAGGTACGGCAGTAATGATAGCGCCTGTTGATGGATTCACTATATTAACCTTTTTACCATCAATGGCTTCGACCCATTCTCCGTTGATCAAGCCACGGGATAAGACTAAATCTTTCATCACTTAAATTCCTACTGTTATAAACATTAACAACGTCAAAGATTAAAAAAACCAAATAACGCATAATCGGCAATGGATACAACAAAATTATAACAACTCGCCAAGGGAATAAATATTCCTCAGTAAACATGAAGTTTTACGAGCCTAAAACAATGACAAAAAATTCTTCGCCTGTCGGTCAAATTGGTGACTACGAAATAAAACAGCTCAAAATATTCAAGGTCGTCGCAGATTGTGGCGGTTTCTCTGCTGCTGAAACCGAACTCAATATCAGTCGTTCCACTATCAGTATTCATATTTCCAACCTTGAATCTCGAATAAATCTGATTCTATGCCGCCGGGGACGCTCTGGATTTTCTTTAACAGAAGAAGGCATCGTCGTGTATGAGGCAACCGTTAAATTACTAGGAGAACTGGACGATTTTAGAAATACTATCAACCATTTGGACATTCAACTATCCGGTAGCTTAACGATTCTATTCAGTGACAACATAAGCTTGGATCCTAGATCCTGCATGCCGGAGGTGATCCGTAATTTTTCCAGTATCGCCAAAGAGGTTTATTTAACGGCGGAAGTTTCACGGATGACGGAAATAGAAAGAATGGTGATGCAAGACGAAGCGGATATTGGCTTTATTCCCTTACATCGAGAACTTGATGGATTGGAATATGAGTATGTTTACACCGATATTTGCTACCTCTATGCCAGTACGGATAACCCATTAGCACAGCTTTCAGACACTGAATTAACCGATGAGGTTATTGATGGCTTTCCTGTTGCCTACGCTGGGCTAAAAACTCAAGAGCGCATCAACGGGCACTTGGCCAATATGAATCTAAAAGCCACTGCGTATAACTATGAATCTCGCATCACTTTGCTGCTCTCTTCTCGGTTTATTGGTTTTTTACCTGAGCATTACGCCAAACCTTATGTAGACTCTGGTGAGCTAATTGCCATTGCACCATCACGCCGTTATTACCATTTGGAGATCATGGCGATCACTAAAAAGACCAACGCGATAAATAAAGTACGTTCGCTGTTTATAAAAACCATGCGTGACTATTATCGAAAACAGAATGAATAACTGAAAAAAAGCAATACACGCGATCAAAAAGACCTGAAACACCCAACTAGCAAGTGGGTAATTCAGGTCTTTAAATTGACTAAATTAAGCGATGAAGACTAAGCGACGTTAGCCACATCTGCAGTATTCATTTCAACGATTGTGGGTTGCTGCTTCTTTACGATTTTATCGCAAATATATCCACCGATTGGAATTGCCGATGTAGCCGCTGGAGACGGTGCATTACACACGTGCAAACTGCGCTCGCTTTCAGCAAATAGAAAATCATGCACCAGCGAACCATCTTTTAGAACTGCTTGAGCACGGATACCTGCCGGATACGGCTGTAAATCTTCTACTTTGATGCTTGGGCAATATTTATTAACTAATTTCAAATACCCTGGTTTCCACCAAGAATTCTTGGTTTCAATTAATCCCGTTATCAAGTGCTTCGCTGACACTTTCCAAAACCCAACGAAACTGACCATATCTAATACGTCACGCAGATTAACGTTAATTTTGCCATACCCTTCACGCTTCCAGCCCTGAACTGCGTTAGGGCCAACCGTAACTGAACCATCAATCATGCGAGTTAAGTGAACGCCAAGAAACGGTAAATCAGGATCTGGAATTGGATAAATCAGATGATTAACGATGTTATTATATTTGGCAGGTAAACGATAATACTCACCACGATATGGAATTATTTGAAAGTCGGTTTCAATCCCCATCATTCGAGTCATTCGATCAGCCATTAAGCCTGAACAGACCACGAGAAATTGACCATCGAACACTGCCGATTCACCACAGCGCAAGGCCGATACGGTGACTTTTTCCGTCGATTCAGCCAAATCTGTTACTTCAGTATCAAGTGAAATCACCCCGCCCGCATCAACAAATTCTTGCGCCATTTTCTCGGTAACTTGCCGATAGCTGACGATACTAGTGGTTGATACGGCAATAGCCCCTAAACCGACAATATTAGGCTCACGCACTTTTAGCTCTTCTTGATCAATCAACTCCACATCAAGACCATTTTCATGGCAGCGCTGATACAGAGCTTGCATTCGTTTGACCTCTTCTTTCGACGTCGCCACAAGCAATTTGCCACAGTTCTCGACCGGGATATCATGCTTAGCACAAAACTCTGTGGTTGCCGCTACGCCGGCTTTACAAAACTCAGCTTTCAAACTGCCAGGCGCATAGTAGACCCCCGCGTGAATAACCCCACTGTTATGCCCTGTTTGATGGTGCGAAAATCCTGATTCCTTTTCGATCAACAATATCGACTTATCAGGAAAACGACTCTGTAACTGCCAGGCTGTAGAAACACCGACAATACCGCCCCCGATCACTACGTAGTCATACATTTTTTCCACGATTAGGTGCTCCTTCACTCTCATTATTCTAATTATAGTGTGTAGTTATAGCAAAACGGCTTTTACAATAAAGCCGTTTTACTATACGCCCCTTTTCACATTAAATAATGCGAGGGGCGTTAGATTAGCGTGTGAAGTGACCACGCTGGCGTAAAAGTTCACGCTTAAGATCTTGGTGCGCGACAAACTTATCACGACCGTGCAACCAACAGTGGTTTTGTACCACAAGCATACTACCGGTGTTCACTCGTACATTAATACAGTTACTGTCCGTCTCTAGAGACTCACTCATCTGATGCAAGTAGATACCTTGCTGCATGTTTTGCGGTTGAGCAAATTGGTCAATAAATAACATATGCGGTTTACCGATTTTATCTTCCTCAAAGAAGACTGGGTGCTCAATCGTATAGCCGATATTTTTACTTGGTGGCGCGGCCCATACGATATTTTGCTTCGCCATTGGATGGTTGTAGAACTTATCCAGATCTTGCCAGTCATCAACGTGAAGAAGAAGCGAGTCACCCATTTGCATGTTCTTCTCGTCCATCTTCATCATAAGTACGAAGTCGGTACGTTCATTAACATAAGTGCCATCGTTATGCAGCTCCATACGACGGTGCGCTTGACGTAAATAACTGTCACTGTTGTCTTCATTTTTTACGGTAAAGCGCGCGTAGTATTTACCAAACATGGAGTCAAAATTTGGAATACCAATTAGGTGAGAGATCGCGGTGGAAAGAATAACAAAGAAATCACGCTGCTCATCGCTGTCTTCAAACAATGCTTTCGCTTCCTCTGATGGCTCAAGTAAGAAAGCGCCTCTTTCACGATCTTCCATCGTTTCCACCAAGAACTGACCCAATTGGTAATCACACGCTTTATCTAACGCATCTGCCACGGCGAAGCGAAGAAACGGCTTGTACTCTAAAGATTGAAGGTTAAAGTTTTGAATTAGATCTGAAAACCTATCCAACGTTTCCTTTGTCAGCGTAACCACTTGTAAACGAGGGCTCTCTGGATGCAAAGAGATAGTAAATCCGCAACGTTCTTCTACGTTCTGGTTAAAGACCTTAGCAATATTCATTGTGTTACTTCCTTATTTGGCTGAGCAGCAAACTGCTATCTACATCATGTTGTTTAGATCAAGCGAATCTAACCGCCGCTTTGGTTAACAAAACTATAACGATTGCGAGTTTGTATTAACAATATATGGAGTGTATAGTTTCCATACACAAAATAGATGGTAAGAATTCAGATGGATTTGAAGCGACTGCACTATTTCAACCAATTAGCCAAAACGGGAAACTTTACTAAAACCGCAGATCAGCTTGGTATTGCCCAATCAGCATTGAGTACCAGTATCAAAAAGTTAGAACAGAAACTGGGCTTAAAACTGATCAACCGTACCGAACGGCAAATGAGCTTAACGGCGGAAGGGCAAGTATTACTACGCCATACAAAAATAATTTTGGAAGATGTAGAACAAGCAGAAAAAGAGCTACAAGAGCTAAAAGGGCTCACCAGCGGGGTGATTAATTTTGGCGCACCCGCGATGCTGGCTTCGTATTTTTTACCTGATGCACTAGAACAATTCAAAAAATCTTACCCGGGTATTCAGATCAATATTCAAGAAGCGGGTACCGCGACTTTAGCGCAGATGCTGGTAAATGGGGAACTCGATCTCGCCTTGATCCGTGGTGACCGAGAACATGAGCAGATCCGCCAAACATTACTCGCCTGCGATCAAATCGCCGCCTGTGTGCCTGTAGAACATCCATTCGCGGATCGAAAAAGCATTAGCTTAGACGAATTCTGTCAACAACCATTAGTGCTGTTCAAGAATGGCTACTTCTTACGAGAAACGGTTAATGCTTACTGCCAACAGCATAAATTAAAACCCAATATTCACTTTGAAACCAACCTACCAGAGCTGCTGAAATCAATGGTTAGACGCGAAATAGGCATTGGCACTTGCCTACCAATATTGGTTGCCGATGATCCACAACTTAAAGCGATTCCGTTTGAACCACCTATTCCCTTGCAGCTCGGAATTGGTTGGAAGTCGAGCCATTACCTTTCAACCGCAGCAAAAGCTTTTGTCAGCTTTCTACAAGGCACTTACCATCCCTAGTGACGTCAAATTGATAAGTGAAATCATCTTGTTTATTGCAGCAAGATTGAAGAGCAAAATAGCGGTTGTGTCGCAAAGTTAGGGTGAAGTACAAACTTCTTTTGCCAAGGCGAGCGCCTCGTCGATGTAACGCTTTGAACCACTCCAACGAGGGTGGTTAGTTCTAAAGCAATGGGTATCACCTATTTTAAAATGCCACAATCTCCTAGGATGAATCACACTTTGAGTTTCAAGCTCATGAAAGGTATCTTTTATAAACTGGTCTCGGGCTGAGCCAACCGTAAAAATAGCCACATTGGGTTTAAGAACTTCAAATTGCGCTCTGAGTAATTTGGCAGAAAGATATTCAATTACTTTAAACGAAGGAGCTTTCACCGGACTTTTTCCGTAATGGCTCACACAAAACTGGTTTGCCCAAACCGCGGCATTCTCAGGATCCAAACTGTTTGAATTTAAAGCCACAGATGATTTTTTGTAAAACTGACGAAAACGAGATCTTTTTGGAGCTTTAGTATTAAATTCACTTGAGCACTCCATTGATTCCAGTACTGCTTGATCAGTTACAGAATATTCATTTTTAAAGTGACATGTTCTATTTCTCCAACTTCTTGTCTCCTGACCGACGATCATCAACTTACATGAACTACTTTCGTAACTTTTGTGTGGACTAGCTAAAAATAATCCTGACAAGTTTTCATCTTGGAACAATGTTTTTAACTCAACATCGAGCAAAATATCTCTGTGCTTTTCCATCAACAGACTAACTAATGAACTCAATGGACTCTCCTGCTTATCTTAAATATGACAGCTATCTCAGACTCAATACTGAATTGATTCTAAATTGCTTATATATCCACAACACCAAGAAGACAATGACACATAAATATCGAAAAAACATAGAGATAGAGCAAATAAGAGAACGAATAAAGTTACAAGTAGCAGATGATAGTTTGACTGGTGTTATCATTTTTGGAACGTTAGCTGATGAGAGTCCTTTTGATAGTTCTACCGTATCCGCCCCATGAACC
>NZ_SYUT01000062.1:0-44130 GCF_005146325.1 Vibrio genomosp. F6
ATTTTAATAACTATCAATAATTTTTATTTATACCTTAAGCAACATACAATCATTTCATCGACACAAAGTACGAATCAATCATCTGAATTTGGGGTAAGTTATGAAAATGAATCATGTAGGCATAATGGTTGGCGATATGGATAAAGCGGTTGAGTTTTATACTAATGCTCTTGGCCTAAACGTTGTAATGGGTAATACCAAAGTTGAAGAAGAGCGCGAAACAGCCATTGGCAGAATGTGTGTCGCGGTTTTTGGCGAAGGCTTTAAAGGGTTTAACATTGCACACCTAATGACTTCAGATGGCATTGGCGTTGAATTATTTGAAATGAAAGAGCGCCAAGAACGTCATAATGTTGATTTCTCTCGAATTGGTATTTTCCACTTTTGCCTGCAAACCGATGACTTCCACGGTGTGATTGAACGCACTAAACAATTTGGCGGCAAAGTACGCATGGATATTATGCGTTACCACCCAGAAGATGAGACAAAACCAGCGCAAATGGTTTACCTAGAAGACCCGTTCGGCAATCTATTTGAGCTTTACTCTCATACTTATGAAGAGACTTACGCATCTGATTACGAATAAAATCGTCGTGTAAAATGAATAGCCTCAAGAGCTTCTTGGGGCTTTTTCGTATTTGAAATAACTCAGATCGCTTAGACGAACTAAAACCGATAAAAGGAGGCCATCGATGCCTCCTGTTCTATTACTGCTTTTAGAGCTGATGTGACGAATGCTTGCGGATAAAAGGAAGAACTCAAATCTTACTTTAGGTTACCTTAATGTCTCACGACATCGTCTTTATTATGGGCACAGTTATCCCGAAATTCTATGTCATGTATCTCTCATACATGTGTTATAGCATCGTTAATTAATTTACCTAACTCTTCCCAGTTACCTTCATCAATGAGGTTGGTAGGTACCATCCACGTACCTCCGCAAGTAATCACGGACGAAATGGATAGATACTCATCAAGATTTTTTAAGCTTACGCCTCCTGTCGGCATAAACTTAACAGGATAAACAGCAGATAGAGCTTTGAGCATTGCAGTGCCGCCAGAAGCTTCAGCTGGGAAGAATTTTAAGGTGCTAAGTCCCATATCCATTGCCAGCTCTACGAGGCTAGGGTTATTAACGCCAGGGATGATGGGGATATTTTTATCCAGGCAATACTGAACGGTTCTAGGATTAAACCCAGGGCTTACAATGAAATCAACGCCAGCATCGATAGCTTGATCTACTTGCTCGTTAGTTAAGATCGTACCAGCACCAATCAACATCTCAGGGTATTTGGCTCGCATAATGCGAATGGCTTCTGGGGCACATTCAGTGCGGAACGTTATTTCAGCACAAGGCATACCATTATCAATAAGAGTTTGGCCAAGAGGGATTGCGTCTTCCGCTTTATTGATTGCAATCACGGGAATGACTTTAAAGTTTGCTAGTTGTTCATTCAATGTCGTCATTATTTTCATCCGTTCAAATGGTACAAAAGTGATTAACCAGAATTTATGGCTGTGTTTGTCGATAAGATTATAAAGATTAATGTGGCATTGCATAACGTAGAAGAATAGGCATAGGTGATGGGTCACATTTTCAGTTAAGTAGAATGTGTAAAAACAAGAACTCTAAGCTCGTATCGATGATTGATGTGCTCTGTCAGGCGAAGCAACTCCATTTCGTTGCATGAAATGAAAATTTAATAGGAAAAATATGTGTTCTATTATTTGCTTTTGGTAAGCCACAAATTCAATGTTACCCTCCACTTTGAACATGCAGATTATTACGGTAGATAAAACGTGTTAGAAAAACAAAATTTACTTAAACTCGCTAAAATCAAGATGCCATATGGAAAGTTTGCGGGTCGTGTCCTTATCGATTTACCCGAAGAGTATTTGTTGTGGTTTGATAAGAAAGGCTTTCCTGAAGGCGAGCTAGGTGAATTATTAAAGCTTTGCTTATGCTTAAAAATTGAAGGCTTAGATAGTGTCGTAAAGCCCCTAAAAAGGATGTAGCGGAGCTAGGGTGTTCTTCAAGACTTCATTCTGCATGTGAGCAGAGCTTGTAAATTGAGCGAATGACAACTTTTCATTAGTTAGATCAAATGAGATGCAGTGTAAGTCAACGACAGGGTTCATTTAATTCGATATTATTTTTCTCGTTAGAATAACCAATGGCTGGGATAAAATGAGAATTTCCGTTGATGGCGGCTCTTTTAAAGTTGCAATCGAAACTGAGTTTGATGGTTTGGTTGCAGAATCAACCGACATCTTTCACGCTACTCGTAAACAAGCTGAATCAACTGATAAGGCCATTTTGCGTTTTTTGCAGATTATTATTGAGCACAGTGATGAAGATGATGCTATCGGCTACGCTGTGTTAGGTTTGCTGGGATGGTACAACGAAGTCATTAATCCGATAACGGATAAAGACATTGACTTGAATTTAGCAAAAATCTTGCCTCACCTGATTAACCCTAAAGGGGATTTAACAGCGCTGAATGTCAATAAGCATTAAGTTAGCTTCGAAAGATCAAAAATGCCTCCATCTTTGAAAGAAATGGAGGCATTTTTTGTCATGTAAAACAGTGAACTACTGGTTCTTCTTGGCTAGCTTTTGCTTATACATATCTTTGTCAGCTCGACCAATGAGTGACTCCACGCTGTCGTTATCCAACAATTCTGCACAACCGTAACTCATGCTCCAGTCCATGTTGCCCTTTAAGCCTAGAGTTCGTAAATTAGCTAAAATACGATGCATAGAGTGACTGGCATCTTCTACGTTACAGTTCATAAAGACAATTAGGAACTCATCTCCTCCAAGACGTGCGGAAAAATCAGAGGTACGCACTGTTGAGCTGATCGCTTTAGCCAAGCCTTTAATTAAATTATCTCCTGCCTCATGGCCATAATTGTCATTTATCTTCTTAAGATTATTCGCATCAATAAAGCCAACAGATAAAAGAGGAATGGAGCTTGGGGTTTTATCTATTTGTTCTTCGAGGAATTCTACAATAGCGTGGCGATTATAGAGCCCGGTCAAACCGTCATGGCGAGCTTCAATGGTTAATTTTTCTACAAGCCATTTCTGTTCTTCCTGTGAGCTTGCAAGTTGGTATGACAAAAAGGCCACGATTGGAGTAACTAAAAGGATCGCAATGAGGATGTTTTCCATCAGGGTTGAAAACTCATTAGTGAGAACACTCTTAGGTACATGCATCACAAGGAAGAGGCTCTCGCTATTGACACTAGAAAGCTCATTAAAGGGGTTTAAGGCGGTTTTTAGAAAGTAGAACTCACCTTGAGGTGTTGTCACCATTCCTTCAGGTGACGTCGTCATTGAAGCCCAAACCGTAGAAAACTCATCTGAGAACTTATACTGCTTTTTCTCAGGGTACATAAAAGACCACTCTTTCTCTTTGTCATAGCCTTTCAGCAAGTATCCATTGTCGTTAACAAGATAGATATTATCATTATTATGAATATTTAGATCGTCAAGAGAGTGGAGAAGGTCGCTACCTCTGTAGTTGATAATGCCAATACCAAGAAAAGATCCAGTAGAAGAGTAAATAGGTGTTGAAAACCTGATCATAGGTTTAATTGGGGATTCAACTTTTCCATGTTCTTTATTGAGGTCAAACTTTGAAATGAATATCTGATTTGGCTTCAGTTGACGTGTTTTTTGGAAATAGTAACGTGCGGATTTGTCTTGCAACCCCTCACTCGGGACTTGAAAGAATGTGTTAGTCGCCTGTTGATCGATTCGGATCACTTCTTGACCTTGACTATCGATAATTCTAATTTGGTCGTACTGTTTTTTTATCGTAGTGATTTTCAGCATTAATGATGCTAGGTATGAAGAGCTTTTAGGTTCATTAGACATCAATACCGACTGAGCAAGATCGCTATGTGCGAAGTAGGTAAGGTCGGTGCCTATTGATCTCACTTTTAATAAAAGGTGATCCTGCATACGCAGAATTTCGGAGGTTTGCTTTTCAGCGCGAGCTTGGTCGATATTTTTGTGAGTGACTAGGCTGATCGCTGTTGCAACAAATAATATGAATAAGAATATAAGGGCAATATAAGCAGAAAAACGTCTATTTTTACTGCGTAAAATGTCATTTCTTTCTCTAATAAACTTGACCATTTTGTAACTGTATTCTCACTTCTTACGACGCTGTAACATACAGCATCTAATGACGTATAGTATATGATATAAAGTAACAGCACTCAGTAGAAATCGTACAATCGATGATCAATTTGAGATGTCCGTTAGATATTACCTAGCACAACACATTATGTGATGTTGCTTCAATTCTCTTGAGTTAATGTCTAGCTCTGATCTTGTTGTAATATAGTCAGTGTCGTTTTGAAAAGATTTGAGAGAAACTTGTCAAATTAGGCTACTATGCTTGCAATTGAGTTAAGTGTATTTATTTATGACGATTGAAGTAACCAATATTGAAGTCGCTAACGTTAGTGGCACGGATAACGAAGCGTTAGAAGTTTCTTGTGCAAACTGCCAAGCTTGTTGCTGCCGTTTAGAAGTGATTATTATTTCAGACACCGGCGTTCCAGAGGAACATATAACTCACGATCAATGGGGTGGGGAGGTGATGGCTCGGCTTAATGATGGTTGGTGCTCTGCTCTCGACCGCTATACTAAAATGTGTACGATTTATGAGAATCGCCCATGGGTTTGTCGTGAGGTACAAGTGGGTTCATACGAATGTCTCGAAGAACGAAATATCTTTTTATAGAGATTTAATAAGGTATGTGAGGCAAATTGGTGAGTGGACTCAGAGCTTAGCTAAACTGAAAAATTGACAGGGTTAAACGTCATTGAAGTATTTAACCCTGTATAAATGTACGAAAGGCTATTTAAGCACAGCACTTCTTATATTTTTTACCACTTCCGCAAACGCATGGGTCGTTACGGTTAGGTGTTTTTTCAAACACTGTTGTTTTCGGCTTATTAATGACCGTATCAAACTCAATTGTGTTCTCTTCTTTTTCTGCATCAACGGTAATCGTGACGAATAGTGCATGTTCTGCCGCTAGCGCTTCCATTTCCAATTTACGAGCTTCTGAGTTAACCAATACTGAAATTGGTGATTCTTCTGTTCCCGCTTTGATCTTACGGTCTACATTGTAGCCAGATTGGACGTGATTCTGTCTTGTTTCGATTCGGCCTTTGAAGAACATTTTAGACATGGTTATTCCCACTTAGGATTGTTAATTGGTAAGGCGGGGATTATACGCATAATTGATGAGGGTTAAAGGATAAGCGAGAGTCTAGGTAAAAAATTTCAAATGAGGTTTTATTTTACGGATAAGATAAGGCAGTTTGTGAAGATTTCAGATGCTTTCGTTATTGAGAGTCAGTTGAGAGGATAAAACCGACTCTGTCCATTTTTACATTTATCGCTGTTTTACAGACTAATGCTGTCTGCTAAGCACATACTATCGAGGCCTCTTATCATTACTGCAATGAGAATTGTCCGATATTGTGTTCATTTTGATCTAATATTTTTCCGCTTTTCTCAAATTCGTCATAAGTGAAATGTATGGATGAGTTTGAGAGGTTTCCACTGTGCATAACATGACGATAAAGCACGTCGCTATTTAGCTGGTGAATGGTTGCATTCCAAGATGTGTTATTCGTGTAAATGGTAAACAGTATATTCAAATAGAGTATTCCTATGTTTTAGTATGTTGATGATTTTTTGGTAAAGCGTTGATTCTTATGGTTATAACATGAGTTTATGTCAGTCATAAGACAAACAGTGTATCGATTAATTTATTTACGAAACGTTTTTGGCTGAGAGCGATGATACCAAATGCGCTTTGGGCCTGTATTTTTTGACATATGTGCCTTTTATTTAATTTTGGTGAATTTGTAAATTAGTAATTAAAAAATCAGTTACTAGTAGTCGAGATCAATTGACTGAAATTACTTCGGATCAAATGAATCAATAAACTTTGTAAATCAAGGGATTATAAAAACAGAAAATTATAAATGGAGTATAAAAGAAGTGTTTATAAGTCGGAGATTGACGCGGTAGAGAGTGAAGAGAAAACGCTATAAAGAAAATAGACGCTAGAAGCTAGCGTCTATTCATATAATTCAGTTTAATTCGATAAAGAATTAAAGTGCGATTACGTTCGCAGCTTGTAGGCCTTTTTGACCGTTTTCAACATTGAAAGAAACCTTTTGGCCTTCTTTCAGTGTTTTGAAACCTTCTGATGCGATTGCACGGAAGTGTACAAATACGTCAGCGTCGCCGTTGTCTTGAGAAATGAAACCGAAACCTTTCTCTTCGTTAAACCATTTTACTGTACCAGTATTTGTATTAGACATAATGTGTCCCTTAAAATTTAATTGTATGTATATATAAAGTGCTGAGCGGTAGAATTATTTATCTTGCTTACAAATAGGGAAATCAAAAGACAATAACTGGTAGGTTGCATCTGAGGGTTTCACATTTACTTGAACTCTAAATAACTCTGAACACAGAGCGGGTAAGATATTACCATACACATTATGAAAGTACAGTGGTTTTTCTCATTAAATGATATTGGATACCAAGGCGAACCCGGTTTCGATAAATTGATAAGCGCGTGATATCTAACAGAACATGTCGATGGGGTTGCAGTTGTCACCTGAAAGGGTTTGTCAGCGGGGGTATTGATTTTGAGACAAAAAAATAGCCAATCGCAAAAGGGCAATTGGCTTATATATAATGTGAACAAAAATTATTCACTAACAACGTCAGTTGGCTAGGTGACCCTCGGCTTAAGAAGGGTCATTTATATTAATGCACTTAGTGTGCCAACTTTTATATGCACGTTTATGCCCAATTTGTGACCAATTGAGTTCAAATCGGAGACCGTCTTTGCATTTTGCAATTGTATTTTGCAAATGAATATAACATTGCTAATGATAAGGATATAAACAGCCTGAGACTAATAACCAAAAAGTATTAGTCAGCTAGCGCGGTGCAAAAGCTAACGTCAGCGACTCCCGTGTTGATGTCGTAGCTGTGATACAACTCGAAGCAAGGGCGATCATCGCAATCTAGTCCTTGCTCAACCACCTGAGACATGAGTTCATCCCAAGCGGATCCATATTGGTCTTTGCTAGTGATGGTTTTACGGATCACGCCATACTTCCCACCAGTAAAGTTCTTTGTCTCTATTCCTGAGCCTGGTTTTGTGTCTTCAGGAACCATCAGGCAGATATCTGTTCTACATTTCTCGGTGGGTGTGATTTCAGGGTTGTCATGGTAAATGAAGATTGATGTGTTACTTGCCAGTCCGTTTGGCCCTGCCCAGTTATAGAGTGTTCCAACCGCGGGCTCGTAGTTTTCACCGTAAGGCCCTGTTACTCGTATATATGCTAGCGTACTTGAATCGAAGTGTTGAATATCCATGGTGCTGCTCCATTGGGTTAATTTAGATTCAGTATAGCGAGCGTCATTTTCTGAATCGTGTCCAATCTTGCGCAGTGTGTGTCCGATCTTGCTACTTTGTAATAATGCTGAAAACGAATCAATGTTGGAACAATCTCTGATTTGACTCGGTGTGAGGTTGAAATATTGGCGGAAAACTTTCGCAAGGCTCTGTGAACTCGAAAAGCCATACTCAAGTGCGACTTCTATCACTGGGCTTTTCTTGTAAAACAGATCATTAGCAGCACTCTCGATTCGTAGTCGGCGTAAATATTCATTTAGAGTTTCACCTACCACAGCTTTAAATATTCGATGAAAGTGATAGGGCGAAAGATAGGCAAGATCGGCGACTTTTTCTAAATTTAGGGGCTGATTAAAGTTCTGTTCAAGGTACCGAATAACAGGAACCAGTCTGCGATGATAGTCTTTTTTCATAAGTGGTCGCTGAGTGAATGTTTCGTACCATCTTAAACAAACCAATATAGAGGATGCGATACTTACTTTCGTTTTGCCTTTTAGTTCACATAAAAATAGTGAGCTATCTACATTGCTCGCTCCGCCAGAAAATGGAAAAACCGACTAAGTTAAAGTGCTTAATCGGTTTTGTCTTGGATTATTAAACGCTAATGGTGTGCCTATTCATTAGATGGAGTAGAAGAAGTACAGCTGTGACTTCATTCTTATGATGATGCCACGAATAACATCTAAGAAGCCCATAAACGCCACAGGTTTATCTCCACTTATCCAGGCTAAACCAACAGAGCCAACCGGAATATCATAGCCTTCAGGCTCATCTAGTTTAAGGCGAACAAAGTGGTGTTTATTGTTTAAGTTTTTCCCTGTTGTTGTTCTGACTGAAGGTTCCAAGCCTAGTAGATTACTTTGTGATTCTCCCGTGGCCTCAACAATCCCTTCAACTTCTGCTGAAAAAACTTTGCCTGGATACACTGATGATGAAAATTCAGCGACTTGCCCAGCCTTCACATTGCGTATTGCTTGGTGATTGACTCGCATTAAGATGTATTTCTCATCGGTGTACATTTGTAAGCGTGGAATTCGGGAGATTAGTTGCCCTTCACGTAGAATGAAATTAGTCACAAAACCATCTGCTGGTGCGTATACCTTAGTACTATCTAGATCCCATTGTGCTTTTGCGACCGTTTGCTCCGCACTTAATATGTCTGCTTTTCTGCTGTCGACGGCAAGCGTTGACTTAGTGATATTTAAGTTTGCTTTATCGGCATCCACTTGTTTTTTCTTAATCTGTGATTGAATTGTAACCACATTTTGTTTTGCCATATCAACCGTGCTGATCTGCTTATCAATGTCACTGGCAGTGATGGTATTGTTCACGACACGGTTTTGCTCTTGATAGCGCGTCAACATTTTTTGTTGAAGTGTATAATCCACTTTTGCTGACTCAAGTTGGCTTTCCGATGTCGCTAGATCTTGTTGCCTAGAATGGTAGTCAGCAGTGGCAATAGCAATATCTTCTTGAGCTGCGGTGAGTGCCACTTGTGCTACGGCCTTTTTTACTTCCGCTTGGCGTAGGGCTATCTCATACTGTTCACTATCAATCTCATAGATCAGTTGGCCTTTAGTGACTCTCTGATTCGGTTGTATGTAAATGTGTTTTACTTTTCCATTTATGTTGATTGAATCTGGACGAAGTTGAATGTGAGGCGATTGCACCACAGAGCCACCAGAGAGATCCATTGGGGTATAATTGATCAATCCAACCCAGACGAAAAGAAGCCAAGATGTACCACCCAAATAAGAGAATGACTTAGTCGCTTTGTTCCATGGCATGCCGATTAATCTCAGCAAATAGATGAAAAGAGCCCATACCGCTAAACCTTCTAACATGATTGATTCTCCATTGCTTTCTCTTGTTGTTGGTTTATCGTTGGTTCAGTTTCTGGAGCTAAAGTTACGTTACTCGGTTCACTTTTCCAGATGTCGCGTAAGTTTAGGATCGCTTTTTCCATATCTACGAATGCCAGAATTACGGCTAAAACCCACACCCAGTGCCAAACAAAACCAATCCATGTGAGTGCCGTTATCAATCCAAGTTGATGGTGATCTTTACTGTGCGCTTTATTAATTGGTAATTCGTGCAAACGCCAGAAACCAAATCCAGCAGCAGCAATAGTGGCCAACAGTACGACACCAGCGACAACATGTAAGGCTGTATCAGCGCCAGTACCGACAAAGGGTACGCTAAGTAAACTCATTGATTGATCCTGTATTGTTTCGATGGCTTTATTGTGACTTAAGCCTCAATTATCTTTCAGGAAATGACAGATTATATTATATAGGCGTTATTATTGATGTGTTATGTTGTCTCTGGGAGCGAGGATGAAAAAACATGGGCATTTTGTTAGAGGGTTAAGTGTCATCTATATTTACCAAGAAATGCTTGATGAGTATGACATTAACTCGGCAGATTTAGTTTTCCCCCCATCGGTATTCAAAAATCCGATGAATTTGATCCCTATCTCGGAAGTGAATCGCTGGCTCAAGAGCCTTAACTCCGTAACGGGCAATCCTGATGCGATGTTTGAGGCTGCGAAAAGGGTTAACTTGGACAAAATAGGCTCGATAGGATATTGGTTTTTTTCGGGTCACGACTTATCTTCAACGATTCGCCGGATTAATACTGGGATTCACTGTTTGCAATCTGGTGTCTTTCTTGCTGGCGCTCAAGTTGGGCCGATCCTAAAGTGGACTTACCATAACCCTTCTATTGAATCTGAAGCAAAAGTACACGATAGCGTTCGGGTTGCCGTTTTCATGACTAAGGTGCTTCGTCGCTATCTAGGTGAGGATTTTTCCCCTGTTCGCGTCATGCTGTCTGGAAAAAGAGATAACGATTCGCTATATCGTCAATACTTTGGTTGCGAAATCGAGTGGAATCACTCGAAAACAGAAGTGTGGTTTAACTCAAACTTACGCTTAGCAACAAGGCAGGTTCTTTCTGGCGATAAAAAGCGTTTGGCGATGAGTTTTAGTGACTTAGATGAATATTTGAATATGCCAGACGCAGAAGATGAACTGAAAGTGATTTATGAAACCATCAACTACAGCCGTCATTTTGGTTTGCCAACGCTTGAAAGAGTGTCTGGGTTACTTGGTTTATCTGAGCAACAATTTCAAAGGCGTCTGCATCGACTTGGGTTAAATTTTTCCACCATCATGGGGTATGTATTGAGTAACATTGCTGTCGAGTTGTTAAGACACAACATTGCCATTGAAGAGATAGCGGAGCGATTAGGGTATTTGCATGTTGCGAGTTTTAATCGAATGTTCAAAAAGCATCGCGGTCTAACTCCAAAGCAGTATTTAGACCGTTTTAGTGATGCTTTTTAATTAAAAGCAATGTAGGCAATAGCGAATCGTTTATCTCGCAGTGAAGCCTTATTTTTGTTTTCTAAGGTTCTTATCCCAAGAAATAGAGCGATTGATGAAAATGCGCTTCCATGGAATAGAGAGCAGAGCAAAGATAGTAATGGCATACAGCATTGACCACCCTAAGCAGACAAAAACCAAGGTGCAAAGTAGAAGAGAGATAGCCGCAAGCCATTTTGCAAACCCAGTTAGTAACTGGAAAGCGGCTAGCATCGCGAGCAGGTAGACAAATACAAATATCCCGTTGGCAAGCTTTAGGAAAAACTCCAAATCCATACCAGATATTTCCCCAGCGATACATGAAATCAATAGGATACCGCCAACCAGATAAGTGGCATTAGCAGGAACGCCTCGGCGGGATACTTTCGCCAGTTTCCCATCTGGTTGATGCTGCCTAGCTTGTGCCCAAATCATTCGGGATAAACTCTGCGTGTAAAGGTTAATACTGGCAAAGCAGGCAAAGAACCCGAGTAGGCTGATGACGGTTTTTATCCCAGAACCAAACAGGTGCTCACTCAGCCAAGGGATCGAAGTACTATCAAAAGCGGCACTGCCATAAGCATTGAATTTTAGTATCACGACTGAGCAAGCCCAGTAAGTCGCCCCTGCAACAAAGCAGCCGACAATGATCGCAATCGGAAAGTCACGTTGCGGGTTTTTAAACTCTTCTCCCATATGAGCAAACGCTTCTATCCCAACAAAACACCAGAACATAACCCCTAAGGCCGCCCCAATAGACCAGAGTGAATCAGAGGTTAATGCGGGCATCGTTAAGTCTTGTGTGCCGATACCTCCGACCCAGAAGAAAGCGCCAACCAAGGAAAAGATACTTAAAGCGATAACGGTTTGTAGCTGGCCTGAAGATTTACTGCCGATCAAGCTGACAATAATGAGTAGCGCTATCGTTAACACTTGCGCCAACATGGCATTGTTGAGCGGAGAGGGGAGCAGTTGTTGGGCGAACCCGCCAGCCAGTTCAATGGCCGCAGGAAGCCCGACAGGAATGACACTGACAAATAACCACGCAACGCTGCGCTCTAACTTCACGCCAAACGCTTGTCTAACAAAATAGGCCGTACCGCCTGCGTTAGGATAACGTTTACCGAGTTGGGCAAAAGTGAGAGCAATAGGGCAAATAGCGATGAAGAGTATTATCCATGCCCACAAAGAGGCCTCCCCTGCGATACTTGCCGCAATGGCGGGGATCATGAATAGCCCTGTACCGAGTAGAGTCGTCGAAAGTTGTCCGATCCCGGAAAATAAGGTGATCTCTTGTTTTAGTTGGCTCATTAATCGTTCCTTGAAAAATGATCTAACGGGAAATGCGCTGCATGTGAACGATCAATTCGCTGTATAGATAAGATGTTAATTCAGATTAAATGCAGCATACCTTGGATTGGCAATGGACACAGCTACCAAAACGTCTCATATCACCGTCATTTTGACTTTTATCTTTTCCGCTTAAAGTCATATTGCCTACTTTTCGGATGTTATTTTTTGTGTCAAATTAGAAATAAGTCTGCGTAATAAGTGGATAAATAATAAATGGACTGGAATAACACATAACATTCATAAGCATAAGGAAGTGAGCCTTGGATAAGTTTGATCAGCAGATCATCGACATATTGAAAATTAATGGTCGGTGTTCGGTGAGTGAGTTAGCTCGTGACATTAATCTATCGCGCTCTGCTGTTACCGCGAGAATGAAAAAGCTAGAAGATGATGGTGTCATTCTCGGTTATGAGGTGAAGCTGGCAGAAGCAAAGTCTGAACGAACAAGTCTTGGAGCATATTTAGCATTAAAGTTTGATACATCAAGTTCTACACACTGCTGCGAATCTTATGCAAAGAAAATTGAAGCAATACCCGAAGTTCAGTGGTGTCATGCCATTAGCGGTGAAACCGATATGATGTTGTACGTGGAGGCGTGTAGTATGGCTCGGATCAATGAGATTCGTGATCACTTACATACTTACCCTGAACTTCGTCACTTAATGACACACGCGGTATTGAATGAATTTTTCAATAAACAGATGAAAGACAAAAAGTAGATGGTCTATTTCTCTTACCGAGCGGTTCAATTAATAGGTTGTATATGCTGAATAAAATGAATCTTAACCTGTTGCGCTCACTTTATGTGTTGTTAGAAGAGAGGCATGTCAGTCGAACTGCTGAGCGTTTGCATATCACCCAATCCGCCGTCAGCCGTCAACTGAGCCAATTAAGAGAGTGGTTTGACGACCCTTTGTTGGTTCGAGATGGGAATCAACTTATCCCCACTCCAAGAGCCGAACAGTTGTCACTTAAGCTGGTGGACTTATTTAGTGAATTTGAAACGCTTATCGATGATAAACCCTTCGAGCCATTAGAGTGGGATGATCAATTTGTGATGGCATCAAGTGATTATGTCGCCCAATATATTCTTCCAGAAATTGCTCAACTGTTTGCAACTCAAGCACCGAAAGTGAATTTACATTATCAGTTGTGGCTACCAGAGTATTTGAATCAACTGGCCGAAGGGTCCATTCAATTAGCTTCAACCATGCTGCCAGAGAAACCTGCAGGCGTATCAAGCGTACAAATAGGAGAAGATCGCTCGGTGTGTGTGATGAGAAAAGGGCATCCGCTTGATCGTAATACCGCTCTTAGTGTTGAAGAGATGCTAGCGTATTCTCATATTCGAGTTTCTGGCGGAGGGGATAAAGATAGCTATATTGATAAAGCATTAAAGGACATTGGACGCGCACGAAACATTGCCCTTACTGTCCCTTTTTTCTCTGCAGCCTTTAATTCGCTCTGCCGAAGCGACTACTTGATGGTGATTCCATTTCATATTGCACATAACCTGTCGCAGCATATTGAACTTTCATATCTACCATTGCCAGTAGAAACACCGACTCACAAATATTGGTTACTTTGGCATTCAAAATACGACCAAGATCCTGCGCACCAGTGGGGTCGAGAGATGATTAAATCAGTGCTGGATAAATCAGAATACTCGATAGGGTATGTTTTAAAATCATGAGTGATATGATTATGTTTGATTTCAATTAATAGCAGAGACTTGTTACTGTGAATTCAGTATCTAGGAGAACATTATGACATTCACAGTTTGGTTATCACTTTTCACAATTTGTATTTTAGGGGCCATGTCCCCAGGTCCGAGCTTGGCAATGGTTGCGAAGCACAGTTTAGCTGGTGGGCGTAAGAATGGGTTAGCGACCGCGTGGGCACATGCATTTGGCATTGGTATCTATGCGTTTGTGACCTTAATTGGTTTGGCGGTAGTATTGCAGCAGTCGCCAATTATCTTTAAAACCATTAGCTATGCAGGCGCGTTATATCTGGCTTATTTAGGTTTTAATGCGTTGAGATCAAAGGGGGGAGTGGCTGAAAAACTTGAATCAGGGAAAACAGTCAGCGTGTGGCAATCCGCTCGTGAAGGGTTCTTGATTTCACTTTTGAGCCCAAAAATCGCTCTATTTTTTATTGCGTTATTCAGTCAATTTGTCGCAGTTGGGGGTGAACCCGTGAGTAAAGCGATTATTGTTGCGACTCCATTTTTAGTTGATGGTTTGTGGTATACCTTTTTAACCTTCATGTTATCGAGCCCTAGATTGCTAGATAAGCTACGCTCTAGAGCTCAACTGATTGATCGCCTTTCAGGTGCGGTGCTTATTCTTCTTGCCGCACGAGTGGTGTGGATGGTTTAGCTTCCAGATTTTGAAGACATCTCTTCAAATTCACCTTCAATGACATGTGCGTTCTCTGGTGTCGCATTGAAACCCTGAGCGCGCATTTGGTTTTGAATTCGTTTTCCTGTCACTAACGCTGCGATGGTTAGTGGGATTGCAAGTAGCAAGCTAGTAATTAATGCCATGAAACCAGCGAATAGCGCAAATGCAGTAACCAATATTCGTTTCATATTAACCTCTCTTATTTCTGACTCTAATCTAGCGTACCTAATATGAATAAAAGATGAACGAATGTAGATTTTGATGAAGACGATATCAATGCTACGACTAGTTCTATTTGGAATACCAAAAAAGCCGCTCACGTAGAGCGGCAAATGCGGGGGAGTGTATCTCATTGTTTTAAGCGTGGAGTTTAATTCTTTGCGCTGTATCTTAAATGAGCTGATTTTTCACTCAGCTCATTTAATGAGTCGCTTATTTAACGATCGGATAGGTTTTGTATCGCACGCCCATCATCTGTTCCATACAATGAACAACTTGGCAGCTATAACCAAATTCATTATCGTACCAAATATAAAGTACACAGCGATTATCTTGAGCAATTGTTGCTACACCATCGACAACGCCAGCATGACGAGATCCTACCAAATCGCTAGACACTATTTCCGTAGAATCTGTGTAGTCGATTTGAGCTGACAATGGAGAAGAGAGAGCCATTTCACGTAGGTAAGCGTTTAACTCATCTTTTTCTGTCATAGATTTCAAGTTGAGATTTGCCACCGCCATCGAAACATTTGGTGTTGGTACTCGAATCGCATTACCCGTTAGCTTTCCTGCTAATTCAGGTAGCGCTTTTGCTACCGCTTTAGCTGCCCCAGTTGATGTCAACACCATGTTCAATGATGCAGAGCGCCCACGACGATCGCCGGAGTGGAAATTGTCGATCAAATTTTGGTCGTTAGTGAAAGAGTGAACGGTTTCAATATGACCAGAAGTGATGCCATATTTATCATTAACGGCTTTAAGAACGGGAGTTATCGCATTTGTGGTGCAACTTGCAGCTGAAATAATAGTATCTTCAGTTTGAATATCCTTCTCATTTACACCGAATACGACATTTTTGATATCGCCTTTTCCTGGCGCGGTGAGAAGCACTTTGTCTGCGCCATTGCACGCCACGTGTTGGCTTAAGCCTTCGCTGTCACGCCATACACCGGTGTTATCCACAACAAGGGCATTATTGATACCATAAGTGGTGTAATCAATATCTTCAGGCTTGTTGGCATAAATAACTTGGATGTAGTTGCCATTCGCAATAATGGCTTTACGTTCTTCATCGACAATAATGCTGCCGTTAAATGGACCGTGAACGGAATCTCGGCGGAGCAAACTCGCACGTTTTTCTAGATCACCTTTTTTCCCGCCACGAACGACAATTGCACGTAATCGCAAAGGGTAACCAGGGCCGCTTTTTTCAACAAGTAAGCGAGTCAGCAAACGGCCGATTCGACCAAACCCATATAAAACAACGTCACGAGGTGCTTCTAATTTTCGTCCATTTAATGCATCAATCAGTGCGGTTTGAAGAAAATCTGCTAGAGCATCCGTATCGTCATGATTCGTCCAATATTGGTGAGCAAGTTGGCCTACATCGACTCTACATGGGGAAAGATCCATGGATGATAAATGTTGAATAAATGGGAGAGTTTGTTCAGGTGAAAGCGTTGTGCCTGTGTAGCGTCGTGCAACACGGTGGGCTTTGATAAATTCTATGGTAGTAGCATTGACCAGTGGTTTCCCAAAAAGGATAACCTCTACACCTTTTGTTCTATACAGTTGACCAAGAGTGGGAGATACGGTTTCGGCAATCGTTTGGCTAGTTTGCCAGTCTAGAAGATGTTTCTCAGGACTCATTTTTACTCAGGACCTTTCACGTTCTCGAATCATTTAGATTGTAGGGGGCTCTAAACATTCAGGGGTTATTGGGGGTGTTTTTATGTTGTTGTTTTTATGTGGCGGAATTGTAATTGCAAAAGTCTTAATCTGCTAGTAAAAATAATGAAGCGATTTATAGTGGTAAATCTTTGATTTCTAGGCTTTAAAAGCTTGTTCATTCTGCTTAATAGGGAATTGACATTTAAATATAGTGAGACTTAATTCTCGACGATATGGTTTTATCACACCATTTGTAATGTAATTGTGTACTTTACCCTAGCTATTGATGAGATATTGGTCTGGTTATCAACTCAAAAAGTAAACGACAATCCTAAAGTATAGAGTTGAACTTCATTCTCTATCCCGTCCTCTGGTTTTTGGATTTGAGTAAAGTGTCCATTGAGAGCATTTTTTTGTCCGTAGATATGCTGAAATTCCATGTTTATGCTCAAATTAGCTAGCAGCGAATATTTGACACCACATAACAGAGATTCGCTACTGGCTATCCGTCTTTGTTGGCTGTATTGACAATATGGCGTCCAGTTATTCCAGGTTTTATCCACGCTGATGTACCAATTAGAGTGCAGCTCTTTGGTAAAAACGGTCTCAATGAGTAGATTGAAACCATGGAAGTATTGGTTCCAACCTAACGAGATCATATCGATCTCTTCATCGGTTCTTTCATCTTGGCTAAGTGTTTGTGTGTATGAGCTTTTTAGGTAAGCGAGTCGTATAGCGTTATCGTCGTAGTAGATATCAGCAGATAATCCGAAAGTGTAGTGAGATTTAATCGACAATTGTAAGCCATAGGCGTTGTAGTGCTGTTCATGAGGGACGGTTACAAAAGGAGACAAATGCAGCTGCATGTCATCCGTCATCCAGTGATCCCAGCCAAATGAAAGACCATCATAGTGTGTGATGCCTAAAATACTTTCATAGACATCTTGAGGAGGTCGGATCCAAGGATAGGCATGGGAAACATAGTAGTATTCCGACATCATAAATAGTGGGAGTCTTAAGCGACCCAATTTGATATTGAAATCATTAAACTGATAAGAAATAAACGCCCATTCCAGTTCGGGCTCAGAAAAATCATCTTGGGGCCTTTTAACTACTTGAATGGAACTTCGTAATTGAGGCGAGAAATCCAAATCAAGTTGGGCTCCTAATATCGTATCGCAGTCAAAACACCAATCGTTATTAATCATTCTCTTAGTGAAAATAGGAGTGTCTTGATTTGTTCTCGCTAAGCTAAAACTACCAAATCCACTAAGTTGTAATGAATCATTTAATTGCACTTGTGAAAATGCAATGGGTGTGAATAAAGCCATTAATATAAGTGTGGTTATTTTCATGATTAATCCACTTTTTTAGTTATATAAAGTATATTGACGTTGCGAGGTACTTCTTTTATCGGTAAATAGGCAATACCTGTCGAATTCTTTTCTAGCCAAGAAAGAATGGAACGAGTATCACTTTTTCTTAATTGAAATGGTGCTTTTGCTCGGCCAGAAAAAGATTGTCTAGCCCATATTATTTGCATTTGGTTCGGGTTTTTACCTAATAACGCGCGATAAAATTGTTCTTTGTGTTTAGAAGATGTTGGTAAATCAACTAAATGAACATTAATACCTTGGATATGATTTGTTTTTCCGCGGTAGAGCATTTTTGTTTGGCTTTTGGATAGTGGCTTTATCTCTGAATTTAAAGAAAAAATCACATACTGATAAGCTGTTGCTGGGGATGCAACAGCAATGATTAAAGTAACAAAAATCAGTGACAGCCAAGACATTTTCATCGGTGATTAACTAACCTTAACGCTATTATTATATAAAATTCATGATTAAGAATCGTTTTTATGTCTATTATTAACTGTAGGCTAGGGTGTGTTACTTTCAAGGACGAGAATAATGCTAATATTAACCAAATTATCAATAAAAGCTCGTTTGACTATTATTACATCAATTTCAGCGTTGATAATCAGTGCGTTTGCCGTAGATAAGATTCTCAGTAATAAAGAAAAATTGAAACGGTACTCTATTTTATCTGAAAAAATAGAAGCGATGAAATCAGTAGATAATGTATCTAATTTAGTACGTAAAGCCTTAAATACCCATTCTCGCAATAATGAATTGTCACAGCCGATTAATATTGAATTGGAGAAAGTACAGTTTTATTTTACAAGTTCAGCTAATAATCAAATCCTTGAAGAGCACAAATCCAATGTTGATGAGTTAAAAGACGCTATCGATGAACTCGCTATTTTAGAGGTTACTGAAGTTACGGATACAGGTTATTGGATCTTTGATTTAACTCGCGATCTTTTGGAGCAAGTCAGTCAGTCATCGTTCATTCCATTATCTGAATTTACTTACATTTCAGATCGCGCTTTAGATGATCTGTCCTGGCTATCTTACTGGCTTCAGAAAGAGGCATGGTTAATTAGTGATTTAGCGATTAACCCTGATCATCTACTCGATAACTCACCTCTTGTATATCAAGCCATCGAAAGGCAGCAGCAGTATCTTGAACAGTTTATATCTTCCGGAGCAAGTAAGGAGCAGGTCGAAAAATTGCTTCTGTTATTTTCCCAAACCGACTTTCAGAGTGGGCAAGCTTTTCGGAATAAAGTGTTAGCGAATGATACAAAAGGCTCGGACTTTACACTGCATGCTGCTCTTTTAGAAAAACGTTATGAGTCACTGTCGTTAGCTATCAATCAATTTTCATCTCAGTTATCGTCGAACCTAGCCAGTCGTATAGAGTCCGAACAGCGCTTAGTGATAATACTCTCTTTACTTGTTGGGCTTGTGATAGTGATGCTTTGCATATTAGGAGCCAGCACTTCTCTACGAGTTAATCGAAAGTTAGCGAAAATATTAACTACGATGTCGGCACTTGAGGAGAGAAAGGGCGAAATTCAACAAATAAAAATTGATGGAAATGATGAGTTTACTAAGTTTGCTCTTAGAGTTAATCAGATCATACTTTTCCAGCAAGAGCATGAGTTGCAGATTTTAGCGGCTAAAGAGTCGGCTATTTTAGCGAATAAGGCGAAAAGTGCGTTTTTAGCCAATATGTCACATGAAATAAGAACGCCTCTGAATGGCATTATCGGGATGACAGAGATCTTATCTGACAGTCAGCTAAATTCGAATCAGAAGGAAGTTCTTAATGATATAGACTCTTCGTCTCACTCCCTTTTGGTACTGCTTAATGACATCCTCGATTTATCCAAGATAGAGTCCGGGAATTTGGTATTAAACCCTCATGGCTCTGATATTAAGGAAGCAGTATACGACTCGGTTAATTTAATCTTGTCGAAAGCGAACAGCCAAAATATAGAGCTACTCATTTCCATTGATCCCGCGATTCCTGATCAGGTATTCACAGATGATCACCGTGTCAGACAGGTTTTAATGAACCTACTGTCTAATTCAATTAAATTCACTCGTAACGGCCATATAAAAACAGAAGTGAAGTATAAGGAAATCAGTGCAGAAAGCGCGGAATTATATTTTTCTGTAGCGGATACCGGAATGGGCATTGAGGCCGAAAAATTAGAGTCTATTTTCGAACCGTTTACACAAGCTGATGGCAGCATCACTAGGCAGTTTGGGGGGACAGGATTAGGCCTTGCTATTTGTCGGCAGTTAGTCAATTTGATGGGGGGATCGATTCATGCACGATCAACCAAGAATGTCGGTAGTTGTTTTGAATTTTCAATTGCAGTTGGGGCGTTCAAAGGTGAGGCCAGGAATGAACCTCTCAAGTTGAAACGTGCTTTATTAGTCAATAACCACTTCACATATACGTCTCAGATAAAAACAGAATGCAATTTGTTGGGGATTAATATCATTGAAGTTCATAGCACTGAAGAAGCGTTAGATGTGAAACATGACGTTGATTTGGTGCTGTACTGCGATGTTGTTCACCACTCATTGAGTAAGTGCTTGCAACAATTACAGCAATGTTACCCTAGCAACATGATTTTGGTTTGTCAGCATCATCTATTTAAACAACCTGTGGCAGGTTTAGGTACTCATGGACAAATAACGCTTCCCTTTTTAGGTAATCGTTTTAGAAATCATCTGCATACATTGGTCGAGAATAGGGGACCAAAAATCAATCATTCGGACATCAATGCAGAGACGGTTCCTGTTGGAAAAACAAGAGGGTTGAACCGGAGAGTCTTGATTGTTGAAGATAATTTAATGAATCAAAAAATTGCGAGTTTCTTTCTAGAAAAGGGGGGGTATGACTATTTTATTACCAGTAATGGACAAGAAGCCGTCGATGCCATCACTCAAGGTGGAGAGTTTGATGCGATTTTGATGGATTGTATGATGCCTGTAATGGATGGATTGACAGCAACAAAACTCATTCGTCAGTGGGAAGTAGAGCAGGGGAGCACTAAATTGCCAATCATCGCGCTAACGGCAAGCGTGCTAGACGAAGATATCCAGCATTGCTTTGAAGCTGGGATGGATGCGTATTTACCGAAACCTTACAAATCTCACCAATTGTTTGAGTTATTCAATGATCTCGAACTCGTGTGACACCTATTGCTTGTTGAGTATTTACTTATCTTCTTTGTATGATCTCTAGAGATCCACTGCAAAGGTTGATAATATTTACAAATAAAGGCAGTCGCCCCTTAAGTTATGGTGTTAAAAATGTTCCAATTTGTCCGAACGCACGAATTAGCGATAGTCATAATCGCTCTGTGCGCAGCGCTACCGGTAAGCGTAAATGCAAAATCTAATAAAAGCTTGTCGATCTACGATGACACCTATTTCATGCAAACTTACACCAGTGACATTAACCAAGAAGTTTATGATGAAGCATATGACAACAAAGCGGATAAAATGAGTAAAGCTGAGATTAAATATCAGTTTTCGCTCGCCATTCCGTTAGTGCAAATGAAATATGGGACATTAATGGCCTCATATACTCAACTATCGCTTTGGCAACTTGGTAATACCGATGCCAGTTCACCTTTTCGTGAAACCAACTACAAACCTCAGATGTTCATGATGCATCAAGGTAAGTACGGTATTTTCAACAATATTGAATATGGTTATAGGCACCAATCAAATGGTAAAGAAGCGCTTACCAGTCGCTCATGGGATATGGGATACATTGCGATTGAACGTGTAAATACCAAATTAGATTTCGGCCTTCAGGGGTGGTACGCGACGAACCTTAAAGACAATAAAGACATCGAGGATTTTATTCCACCTTATGAAGTGTGGATGAAATACCATGGTAAAGCGGGCTACTTTAAATTAAAAACAGCCTATAACTTTAGCACCGATAAAGGCCATGTTGAGGTTGGGTACACTTATCCTCTGTCAAAATTTGCTGGCTTGTATTTCCAAGTGTGGGAAGGATATGGCGAGTCGATGATTGATTACAACCACAGGCAAACTAGAGTTGGCTTAGGATTGATTGTTGAGTCTAATCTGAACGTTTTCTAATGTTTTGTGTGCTGTGAAGCTTTAGCTCCTACAAACTTAGCTCCTATGAACTTAGCACTCACAGCACATTTCATACGTTCTAATTATGTTTTTACTTCTTAGCTAACAACTTTCCGATGTTAGATTTACTTGTCTTCGATATCTTCTGCATGAACTGGAAGCTTGGGTCAGTGATGTTGTGCTGATCCATAAGTTTGTTGATCATGTAGAGCCATAAGTTAACGGTCATTTCTGAATCGGCTAATGCTCTGTGAAATACGCCATCATTCTCTAATTGTAGAAATCGCACTAAATCGCCCAATTTATGAGTTGGAGATTCTTGTACGAGTCGTCGTGCAATTAGCATTGAACAGGCGAATTTCCCACTATATTGTCGATTGATCAAATTCAATTCAGCATCTAAAAATCGTTGATCAAATGAGGCGTTGTGCGCCACCAAATTGTGATCTCCAATAAAATCACAAAATTGATCCATGACTTCATCGCAGGGCGCTGCGGATTGGAGCATCCTATTTGTAATGCCGGTATAACCCTCAATAAATCCACTCACTCGGAACCCAGGGTTCATGAGTTGCTGAAAAGTATCAACAATTTCCCCATTTTGTATATGTACCGCGCCAATTTCAATGGCTCGGTCACCTTGGTTGGGGGAGAGTCCTGTTGTTTCAAAATCGAGTACGATGACGGAATTAGCAGAGGTATTGATGGTCACAAAAAAAAGCCCAGATCATTAGTGAATGCAAATTGTAACTTACTTAATCCCAGAATTGTTGTTTTTGCTTAGATTACTTATAGGTAGGCATGAGGATTGTAAAGCAGGTGACAAGAATGGGTTTTGAGAGTGAATTGCCAGGACAATCGTTCGGATAAGAAATTAATGTGATCACGATCTCTCTATTTTGTAGTTGAGAATTTACTAATATAAGAGTTGCACCCTATCGTTTGTAAGAGATCTCTTACAAGCTCGTAAGTATAAGTCACTATATTACGCCGACGATAGCTTGTGTTTTTTTTAAGGTGTTGTTTTATAAGTTATTTGTTGATATTTAAATATGATGCTTGGATAAATATCTGCATTTTATCATTGTCGAAAACTCAAGTTGGCGTAATCTTAATGTTGTCAGCAGGATGCAGACACGGAACAGGAAAGGCCCAAGGATAGGTCATCTTCAGGACGAAGATTCGATAATTCAGGACGAATTATTGGCATGGAAAGCAAAGGACATTAGCTGGAAGCTATGCGACTTGGATGGTTGCACTATGGAAAGTTAATGGACCACCTCTAGGATTGAGGAAAATACCATCAGGATGATGGATAAAGGACACCACTTAAGGATAAGTGAAGAGCGTTAACTAGGATAGTTAACAGGCTGGATAGCCAAGGACACCGCTAGGATGGCGATGAAATGGATTGCGCTGAAGGATTACAGCACACTATCAAGGATTCGATGCATGGAGCACTTTTAGTAGCTGGATTGCTGCGAGTAAGAATAGGAAACCCACTAAGTGAAAGCTTAGTGGGTTTTTCTTTGGGTGAAAGAAAATGTCGGGATACTGTCATGGCCAATAATTTGGCTGTATAAAATCATCAATAACAGTATGAAACAAGTGGAGTTATATCTAGACAAAAGTGTGATTTAGATCTATATTTGCGCCCAGAATTTAAAGGAATTTCTGCGCAAGGACGATAAATCAACAGATCGAGGTACTAATGCAGCTATCGCTAAAAAACACATCTATCCGGTTCCAAATACTGCTTCCAGTATTATTTACAGCCCTATCACTATTTATTTCCTTATGGGTCACTAAATCCAATTTAGATGCAGAGCAACAGATCATTAGTGAAAATGTTGATTCTATTGTTTTCTACAAGGATGAATTGGCAAAAATCGATGATAGAGTTTATCCCCTTAGAATCAGTGCTGTATATTCGATCTATGATTCATCTCGCCGCCAAAACTTTTTAACTGAGCTAAAAAGTGGCATGCAGGCAATCAATATAGAACTTGATAAAATTGATGACCGACAAACCTTTAGTCGTGAAGTCAGTGTTGTTCGTAAAGCCATTTCAGATTATGTTTCGTACTCAGAGAGAGCGGTAACTTACTTCAACCGCCGTGATCAAGGGTTGTCTTTGAACCAAAGTAATGATGATTTCATTGCTGGTTACCGCAATGTTGGCCAAACTATGGTTGAGTCAATCAATAAACTGTCGCAACAAGTCAATACTGCGGCAGGCCAAGCGATGCGCGAAAGTGAAGAGAACAATGAGCAAGTTGAAATCAACGCGATTTTGATGGTGCTTTCTGTATTCGCGGGTTCTCTTGTTGTTGCTTGGTGGTTATCTGGTTTGATTGTATCGCCGATTCAAAAACTACAAGTTGTTATTCGTGAATTAGCCCAGGGCAACCTGACAGTGTGTGCTGATAGCGATGGTGACAATGAAATCGCTCAATTAAGCCGAGATGTGAATACGACAGCCGCTCAACTTCATAGCACTGTTGAGGCTTTGACTCGTATCAGTGAAGACGTTGCTTCTGCATCAACAGAGCTTGCGGCCGTAATGACCCAAGCAGAATCGAATGCAAACCAAGAGCTAAGTGAAATCGAACAAGTGGCTTCGGCGGTTAATGAACTGTCGAGCACGGCTGATAATGTCAGTGATAACGCAACGGCTGCAGATTCAACGGCCCGTCAAGCGGATGAGCTTGCGAAAGCTGGTTTGGATGTATTTGCTCAAAGTGCTGACGCTAGCGAACAAATGGGCACAGCATTAAGTGATGCGGCAGTAGTTGTAGGCAAATTAAAAGAGCAGTCAGAGCAGATCAATGATGTTATCGAAGTGATTCGTGGTGTATCTGAACAGACAAATTTATTAGCACTGAATGCCGCCATTGAAGCCGCTCGTGCTGGAGAATCTGGCCGTGGTTTTGCTGTTGTAGCAGACGAAGTTCGTTTACTTGCGGCACGTACGCAAGATTCTACACAAGAAATCCAAACGATCATCGAAGAGTTACAAAATCAATCAGGTCTAGCAAATGAGAGCATGCTCACGAGCTTAGATATGCTAGAGCGAAATAAAGCGTTAACGGGTCAAGCGAATGATGCATTAGTCGGTATCACAGAGTCTGTAACTGATATTAACGACATGAACACTCAAGTGGCAACAGCAGCAGAACAGCAGTCGCAAGTGACTCAAGATATTAACCGTAATGTGGTGAACATGTCTGAACTTGTGAATCAGAATGTGACAGGAATTAGCCAGAGTGCAAGCGCAAGTAATGAGTTATCTCGTCTTGCTGAGCAACAAAAACAACAACTGTCGTTCTTTAAGCTATCGTAACTGATCGCTTCAAAGCAAAGATTCGATAAGTAATTCTAAAGCTCATGTGCCAAGTCGCCATGAGCTTTTTTGTATATGCTATAAACCACTGACGGAAAGAGCAATACAAGGCATAATTACGGCAAACACCTATTGAGAAGATATAGATTATGATTAGGCTTGCAGTAATTGGAACTAACTGGATAACAGAGCAATTTATCCAAGGCGCGTTGCAAACGGGAGAGTTCGAACTTACAGCCGTTTACTCTCGCTCCCTCGTCCAAGCAGAAAACTTTGCCGCCAAATATGATGTGAACCATTGTTTTGATCAATTAGATGAATTCGCCATCTCTGATGCTTTTGATGCGGTATATATTGCAAGTCCGAACTCCTTTCACGGCCCGCAATCGATTCAAATGTTAAAAGGAAAGAAGCACGTAATTTGTGAAAAACCATTAGCCTCTAATTATGCACTCGCGCAAGAGATGTACAGAACAGCAGAAGAGAACAATGTGGTTCTTTTTGAAGCATTCATGACCCCGTTTATACCTAACTTTCAGGTTCTTAAGCAAAACCTCCAACAGATTGGCCCAATCCGCAAAGCGCTCATCAGTTATTGCCAGTATTCATCGCGCTATCCAAAATATCTGAACGGTGAAAATCCAAATACGTTTAATCCTGACTTCTCTAATGGTTCAATCATGGACATTGGTTATTACTGCTTAGGTGCTACATTAGAGTTGTTTGGTGAGCCGAGATCGATTCAAGCCACTGCACACTTACTGGATTCAGGCGTGGATGGAAATGGAAGTGTAATTCTTGGTTATGATGGGTTCGATGCAACCATACTCCATTCAAAAACCAGTGACTCGTTTCTTCCAAGTGAGATCCAAGGTGAGCAAGCTTGCTTACACGTTAATATGATCTCAATTTGCAATGATGTAATCAAGATTGAGCGCGGTGGTTTGAAAACGGATTTAAGCGTAGAGCAACAAGAAAATCGCATGTTCTATGAAGCAAATATCTTTGCTGAGCAGGTCAGGGCCAATACTGTAAATACTCAAGCGAGAGATCGTTCTTTACTTGTGGCAAAAGTACTGACTGAAATTAGATCTCAAACGGGCGTTGTGTTTCCTGCTGACAAATAGAGTCGATGCATTGAAGTAATTTGTTTGATTTAAGTGGGTATTTAAAAATAAATAGATGCAATAAATCTTAATATTGAGAATATTTATAAATTTATGGCTTATATTGATAGTAATCATTATTGGTGATTTTTTTACATGTTATATGTACAAAATCATCAATAAAGGATTATTTAGTAGGAATAAGTCACATATGAGAAATGACTTCAATAAAGAATATGCAAAAGATGCAAATTTAATCTCTACTACCGATCCTTCAAGTTTAATTACTTATGCTAACCATGATTTTTGTCACGTAGCTGAGTATGAAATGGATGAGTTGATCGGTAAGCCTCACAATGTAGTGCGCCATAGTGATATGCCCAAGCAAGCCTTTGCACAAATGTGGCAATACTTGAAAGCAGGAAAGAGCTGGATGGGATTGGTAAAAAATCAATGCCAAGGTGATAAGCATTATTGGGTATCCGCTTTTGTTACTCCGATTAAAGGTGAAGATGGCGAAACTGTTGAGTATCAATCAGTAAGATCGAGACCAACAGAAGCTCAAACTGAACGTGCCGGTCAACTTTATGCCAATATGAACAAAGGGAAGATGAATATTGGTAAGCGCATTTCTTATCATTTTATTCAGTATGTCTTCTTTGCTGCATTTTTGGCGTTATTTGTTGGGTTGATTGCTTCGCAACAACAAATACTATTCGGTGCTATTGGACTTGTATTAACGTGTGCTCTTGGGGGCATTACAGCGCTTCAGAATAAGCGTTTTAAAGTGCTTAGAAAAATAGCTCAAGACTCATATTCCAATCCGTTAATGGAAAAACCTTACACTGGTTGCTTTGATGATTACTCTGAAATCGAGCTTGCTTTATTGATGAAAAAATCTGAGTTGCGAGCGGTTTCGGGGCGTGCGACGGACACTGCTGGAAAGATTTTGATCTCTGCTGAAGATGAGTTTGGAACGATTCAGTCAATGGGGCAAAGTTTAAATCAGCAATGCCAAGAAACGGAGCAGGTAGCCACCGCCGTTGAAGAGTTAACGCATTCAATCCATGAAGTGGCAAGTAGCGCAGCTGCTGCTTCAAGGCTTACTGAAGAAGCCAATGAAGAGTCAGCCAAAGGTTTAGAGTGTATATCCGCGACGATTAATTCGGTGAATGAACTTGCAAGCGAGTTGGATAATTCAAGAAAGGTCATACATCAACTTTCATTAAATAGTCAGAAAATTGAAAGTATTCTTGAAGTGATCAGCAGTATTTCTGATCAAACTAATTTATTGGCTTTGAATGCTGCAATTGAAGCGGCCAGAGCAGGTGAAGCAGGGCGTGGATTTGCCGTTGTTGCTGATGAAGTTCGAAATCTAGCATCGAAAACGGGCGATTCAACCAATGAGATTCAAGAGATGATTACTCAGCTTCAACAGACTGCAACGGAAGCCGTAAGCGCAATGGAGCGTGGTGAAGTGTTGTCTGAACAATGCAAAATGCGTGCAGATGATACAGGCGAAGTGTTGAATCAAATATCCGAGAAGTTATTCAAAGTCTCTGATAGTAGCCATCAAATTGCTGCTGCGGTTGAAGAACAAGCAACAGTGACCAATGAGATCAATCACAATGTGGCGAATATTAAAGAACTGGCCGATGAAACATCTGCAACATCTGAGAGTTCCATTGCTCGTACAAGCCGCTTAGTGGACGACATAGAAGCACTGCAACGCTTGATTAAACAATTCCAATCATGATTCTTATCAAGGAATAAAAAAAGGAGCGAATTCGCTCCTTTTTCGTTTACTTTTTTAAGTCTAATCACTTACCGCTGCTTTCTCTATTCTGGTTATGATCTTTTGATACATCAACCAAGCGGTTATGCCTGCAAGAATATTCCCTACTAATGCACCTACAAATAACCCTTGTATATCAGCCACAACTGCACCTAACCATAAACAAGGTAAGAAGAAGGCGAATAAGCGTAGTGCTGAAATCGTAAGGGCAGTGTATGACTTCGCAAGGGCATTAGAGACCGACACCATCAACATGCATATCCCCAATGGACCTAAACTGAGGGGAACAATCATCAGGTGAGAATTTAGGATCGCTTCAACACTTACATCACTGGTCATTAGCCCAGCAAGTTGGCTTGAGATGAAAAAGGTGATCAATGCAATGACAAACTGAAATCCAATAACAAAGCGACAAGCAATACTGACAAGCTGACGAATTTCGGCAATTTTATTGGCTCCAAGTAAACGCCCGATCATCGGAGGCATTGACATGGTTAACGCTAATACAGAGACGATCGCAAAAAATTCATATCGAGATCCAAGCGCCCAAGCAGCAACGGCGGCGGTGCCGTAACTCGCAAGGAGCTTTGTGGCGAGCATTGAAGATAGAGGGGGTAACAATTGGCTTGTCATTGCTGGCCCCATAATATTCGTAATCGAGCGAATGCTAGAAGCAATGTTGAGATCACTCCAATCAAAACTCACCCAATGTTTGCGAGTGACTTGAGGGGCAACGATCAATAGACCAATACCAAAAGCAGCCACAGTTGCCAAAGCGGCACCATTGATACCAAGGTCGAAAGTAAAAATGAAAAGGGGATCAAGTGCAAGGTTGATAGCACTTGTGACCATCATCATAGTACCTGGCAGCATTGTGTTACCGTTTGCTCTGCAAATACTATAAAAGAAGTATAGGAAAGCCCCGACCCACGCACTGGCTAACCATACCGGCCAGTAGCTATCAATGATTGGGTAAACGGAATCTGGTGCGCTGAGCAAGCTCAAAAGAGGCTCTCTAATCAACCACAATATCCCAGAGATCAGCGCAACACCGACTCCGCCAATCATTAGGATTAAACCACCAAGTTGTTTAGCATAACGAATTTGCTGCGCCCCAATTGCTCTGGAAATGACCGCTGTCGTAGCAATCCCTAAGCCTACTTGAATCCCGATAATAACCATTTGCACTGGGAGTGTGAAACCTTGAGCAGCAAGAGGCAAAACCCCGAGTTGCCCAATGAATGCACTATCCACGAGCTGAAAACTCATTAAAGATAGAACCCCAAACATCATTGGCCAAGTCATTTTAAATAGTTGGTATGCAAGGGATGAATCTGATTTATTCGTTGCGATGGAACTCATAATACTCTTATATTTTTGGTTGAATCTAAAATTAGATAGAAGATGCTTGTAACGATATCTTGAATGAAAATTGGATGACTCGGTATCAGCGGGTTTTAAAAGTAATTCGAAATTAACGATAAAAACCCGCTTATTACTGTTAGCTATTTATAATCGCTAGTCGTCAGAAAGGTCGTCGGCGTAACCTTTTGGTGGTGGCGTCCAACCTCGTTCATTGCGTGTATGTTTGTCTGAGCGATCTTTCGTCATCGCATGTTTGATATTGTCTTCAAGCTCCATAAATAATTTACGGTAGTTGTTATCAAAGCGATCACCTTCAGAATCATCCGCCCACGCTTGATATAAAATATCGGACTGTTTTTCTTCCGTATTTTTATAGGTCGATTTTTGTTGCTCTACAAAGAAGGGGTGATGGCCGAGTGAGCGCATTGCTTCTGCACCAATTTCGAGTGCTGAGTGATAGGTTTCAGATTCAATATAATCCGCTCCCGCTTGGCGTAATAAGTAACCATGACCACGGTCAAATGCACGTGCCAATATTTTTACTTTTGGATAGGTGTGCTTAACGTATTTCACCAACTCAAGGTTGCTCTCTTGATTATCAATGGCAACCACAATCATTGCAGCCTCTTCAATGCCAGCAGTATGCAGTAGATCGGGACGAGTCGCATCACCAAAATACGCTTTGGTTTTAATTTGGCGCATGAGATCAACTTGATCCGCTTGGTGATCAAGAACAACCGTTTTCACTCCATTTGAAACTAACATTCGATTGATTATTTGACCAAATCGACCAATGCCAGCGATGATCACTGTGCCTTTTTCTTCAATACTATCGGCTTCTCGTTGATTCGATTGCTGTTGAAAACGTGGCAAAATAGCCTTATCGAAAAGAATAAATAACCCTGGAGTTAAAAACATCGACAGCGCGACTACAAGAGAAAGTGTCTGAGCAATATCCACAGGTAGGACATGATTTTGTACTGTGAAACTCAACAGAACGAAGCCAAATTCCCCGGCTTGAGCAAGGCTGAGGGTGAACAACCAGCGGTCACTGTTTTTGATTCGAAAAGTGAAAGCAAGCAGGTAGAGAACCAAGGCTTTCAATGCCATCACTCCGACAGTGAGGCCGATGATGAGTCCAAACTCATCGAGTAGGATCCTAAAGTCAATGCCAGCGCCAACCGTAATAAAGAACAAGCCTAAAAGCAGTCCTTTAAATGGGTCAATATTGGATTCTAATTCATGTCTAAACTCACTGTTTGCCAGCACAACGCCCGCCAGGAAAGTACCTAAAGCAGGGGATAGCCCAACCAAGCTCATTAAAGCCGCGATGCCAATGACCAACATTAATGCCGTGGCAGTAAAAATCTCTCGTAGCCCTGAGCTCGCAACAAAGCGGAAAAGCGGGCGACTTAAAAAGTGTCCGCCAACAACGACGCTAGCAATAGAAACCGTAATCACAAGTCCGTATGCCCACCCTGGGAGCCCTGCAACAAGGCTTAGTTCTTCGTGATGCTCAGCAGCATTGGCGGCGACGCTTTGAGCTTGTTCGATTAATTCTGGCAGAGCGAGTAATGGTATGAAAGCCAACATTGGAATGACGGCAATATCTTGGAAAAGCAGTACAGAGAACGCATTTTGACCGCCTTCCGTTTTACTTAATCCTTTCTCATTAAAGGTTTGTAATACAATCGCGGTGGATGAGAGAGCGAAAACTAAACCTATGGTGAGTGCGATAGTCCAAGGTTGACCAAAGTAGAGTGCAATCCCCATCACGACAACGGTGGTACCGCCAACTTGAAGCCCACCCAATCCCATTAAGCGGTTGCGCATCGCCCATAGCATTTTTGGTTCAAGCTCTAAGCCCACCAAAAATAGCATCATGACCACTCCAAATTCCGCAAAATGTTGAATGGTGGTTGTCTCTTCACCCACTAAGCCAATAATAGGGCCGATAACGACACCAGCAATGAGATAGCCTAATACAGAGCCGAGCCCTAAACGCTTAGCAATAGGAACGGCAATGACCGCAGCAACTAAGTAAATGAACGCTTGTAGAAAATAGCCTGTCATCGGTTAGTCCTTATGAATGATGTCGTTAAGGTGATGATTTAATTTTTCGACTTGGCTTGCTTTTTCCATATCAACTTTGTCGTTCACTAAAGCGGTGAGCAACTGAGTCCACTGATTAATATGTTGATCAAGTCGACTCTCTTCTGCTGCGGTACGCGCCCCGAATAGCGCTAAGGGAGCCAAATAAGTCATACGGGTCATCGCGCTCATCTGCTCAATTGGGTAAAGCAATTCACGAATCGTAAAATGGTTGTAGCCGTCGGTTTGATAAGCATCGGCTTTACCACCTGCGGTCAGGGAGCAGAATAGGGCTTTTCCTTTCAATGCTTTTCCCTCGGCTCCATAAGCAAAGCCATACTCTAATACTAAGTCTTGCCACTCTTTTAAAATAGCAGGAGTTGAATACCAATAGAGTGGGAATTGAAAAATGATCACATCATGTTCAAGTAAGCGACGCTGTTCTTTATCAATATTGATATTGAAAGTCGGGTATTCATGATAGAGATCGACGGTGGTGACCCCTTCAATATTTTTGGCGGCATTGAATATTGGAGTGTTGACCTCAGAACGGTGTTGGGAAGGGTGTGCGAATAGAATCAATACTTTTTTGTTTGTCATAATTACTTGTCATTCCCGTCAGGTTTCTTTACTCATTAGTAAGCAATGAGTCGTGTCTAACTCTAGAAAGTATGAACAGTGTAAATTATATGATTTTTAATATATACCGCTAAGGGGCATGATTCGAAATTAAGAACAGGGACATCACCAAATCTAGAGTTCTATTTATTTGAATAACCAAGATTTTTTAGCTTTCGATAAAGTGTATTACGGCTAATGCCCAGCATTCGAGATGTTTTACTAATATTGCCTTGATTTGCTTGAAAGGTTTGTACGAGTTTTTCTTCAACTGTCGTTTTTAGATCGTCTGCTTTTATTTCTGATGAGGGTTGGTGTGGCGCTGATGCCGTCATTAATAGTTGCTTTAGGTGACTCGGAAGGTCATCTAAAACGAGAGTGTTACCTTCAGAAAGGAGAGCAGACACTTTAATCAGGTTATCGAGTTCCCTGATATTTCCGGGCCATGAGTGGTTCTGCAAAAGTTGCATCAAATGAGGACAAATGGTTTGCTCTGCGGAGCTGTACTTGGCATGGATTTTATCAATCAGTCCAGATTTATCTTGTCGTTCACGAAGTGCTGGAAGAGTGAACATCAGCCCATTGAGTCGATAAAAGAGATCTTGTCGAAATTCTCCTGTAGACACTAGTTTTTCAAGGTTTTTATGAGTTGCTGCAATAATTTGAATGTCTACTTTTGTTGAGTGGTTTGAGCCAATGGGAACCACCTCTTTTTCTTGTAATACATGTAATAAGCGGCACTGTGCTTCTAATGGCATGTCAGCAATTTCATCGAGAAATAGAATACCTTTATCGGCTTGGCGGATTTTTCCCTGATAACCTTTTGGGCTAGCTCCAGTGAAAGCTCCCGGGGCATACCCAAATAATTCAGATTCAATGAGTTCCTTTGGAAGTGCGCCGCAGTTGACCGTGATGAGTGGAGACCGTTTTCTATCACTTTGCTGATGGAGGTGTTTTACAAATTCACCTTTACCCACACCTGTTTCCCCTAGGATGAGCAAACTAATATTTTTATTGATGACTTTATTCGCTTGCTGCCACGCGTGTTCAATATTGTCATCACCATCATGAAGTGGGCAAGAAGGGGAGTAAGTGGCCAATTTGACGCTTTTTGGGGCGGATTTAAGCGAATGAACCGCATACACCAGATCAGACTTTTCTTGCTGATGTGTGAGTGGTTGATTCTCTTGATAGGTTTGAACAACAGAATCTAAAGGCTGTCCTAAGATCACGTGATTGTTGAGTAGCTGAGATGCAACGCTATTATGTGCGACAATTTTTCCATCTTCATTAGCAATCACAATCCCTTGCCATCCACTGGTTAGTAACGATTGGTCAAGAGCAAGATCCATGCGTACTGAGCCGTTCGGCACTTTGCACAACAAGTTATTTTCGACGAGCTGAACCATATTTTGAACTAACAGTTGAGTGGATGCATTATGGATTTGCTGTTCACTTGTGATGTCTAAAATGCCTAGCATGTTCCCCTGGAAATCGAAAACAGGACTGGCTGAACAGCTAATAAAGCGGTGCTGATGAATGAAGTGTTGATCGCCAATAATCGAAACGGGTTTGGCTTCGACAATTGCCGTTCCAATCGCATTGGTTCCTTTGAGATTTTCACGCCAACAGACGCCTGTCTCCAGTGCAATTGAGGTTAGTTTCTCTTTAAAGCGCTCTTGCCCCCACGATCCAATAATCACGCCCTCAATATCAGTGAGGATCAAACGGCTGTCTGTTCGAGCAAACATTTGATTAAACAGCGGTAAAGCATGCTCTTTAACGGCGCTAATCAGTGCCGATACGATCTCTCTACGTTCGGAAACTTGAGATTTCGCGAGTCGAATATCTTCTGGTAGACGGCGCTGTTTTAATCCCGCTTCAGAACTCCTATTCCAAGAGGAGGTTAGCCAATCTATCTGCTGAGTTGAATTTAGATCCATGACTGTTCCAAGTTGAGACAGTGAGGGTGTGCCATTTTGGGACACTTGAACAGTGAGCTGCGCTTTAGAACTGTTGTTCAACCATTATAACTGTCGTTTGTTATCGTTTGGTAATCATAGCTTTACAATTCATTAACAACAAGAGGCGCAAACTTGGTCTGTGAATTGCGTTATAGAAAATGAACAAGCGCAAAATTGAAGTCCGTTTAAAACACTAAATCGAAAGACAAATTAATCAAACTGACACATTGTGAACACATAAAAAGAGGGATCTCACTATGATTTATGCTCAACCTGGAACTGAAAATGCTGTTGTTGGCTTTAAGTCTCATTATGACAACTACATTGGCGGTGAGTGGGTCAAACCTGTTGGCGGCGAGTATTTTGGCAATAAGTCGCCCGTTAATGGCGAAGTTTATTGTCAAGTGGCGCGTTCAGGAGAAGCGGATATTAATTTGGCACTGGATGCCGCACATGCGGTTAGGGCTTCTTGGGGAGCAACGAGTGTTACTGAACGTTCAAATATTTTACTGAAAATCGCTGACCGCGTTGAGCAACACCTTGAAGAGTTAGCGGTGGCCGAAACTTGGGAAAATGGCAAACCTGTGCGTGAAACGCTTGCGGCAGATTTACCTTTGGTGGTTGATCACTTCCGCTATTTTGCAGGATGCATTCGAGCACAAGAAGGTTCTGCGGCTGAATTAGATTCAAACACCGCGACTTATCATTTCCCTGAACCTGTCGGCGTGGTTGGGCAGATCATTCCATGGAATTTCCCAATGCTGATGGCGGCTTGGAAATTAGCTCCGGCTCTTGCGGCAGGCTGTTGTGTGGTTTTGAAACCAGCAGAACAAACACCCACCTCCATTCTTGTTCTGATGGAAAAAATAGGCGATCTTCTTCCTGCTGGTGTGGTAAACATTGTGAATGGTTACGGTGCCGAAGCGGGTCAGGCTCTTGCAACCAGTAACCGTGTTGCCAAGCTTGCATTTACAGGCTCAACCGATGTTGGGCACCATATTTTGAAATGTGCAGCAGAGAGTTTGATTCCATCCACTGTTGAGTTAGGAGGCAAATCGCCAAATATCTACTTCCCAGATATTTTTGATCACGAAGATGCCTATCTAGATAAATGTATCGAAGGGATGCTACTCGCCTTTTTCAATCAAGGTGAGGTATGTACGTGTCCATCTCGTGTGTTGATCCATGAATCTGTTTATGACAAATTTATTGCCAAAGTGGTGGCGCGAGCTCAAACGATCAAGCAAGGCAACCCGCTAGACACGGATTGTCAGGTTGGAGCGCAAGCATCACAAGAGCAGTTTGATAAGATCTTGAGCTACCTAGAAATTGGTAAGCAAGAAGGTGCGGAAGTCTTGATAGGCGGTGAGATCGCCCAGCAAGAAGAAGGACTAAACAAAGGTTACTACATTCAGCCGACTATGCTTGCAGGACACAATAAAATGCGAGTTTTCCAAGAAGAGATATTTGGGCCAGTGATTGCAATTACGACCTTCAAAGATGAAGCAGAAGCGTTGGAAATAGCTAATGATACCGAATATGGCCTTGGTGCGGGTTTATGGACTCGTGACGCGAACTTAGCTTATCGAATGGGAAGGAACATAGAAGCAGGTCGTATTTGGGTAAATTGCTATCATGCCTATCCAGCACATGCTGCATTTGGTGGTTACAAAAAGTCAGGTATTGGACGTGAAACTCATAAAATGATGCTAGATCACTATCAAAATACCAAGAACTTGTTGATTAGCTATGATGTTAATCCACTGGGTTTCTTCTAGAGTGAACGATTTGCTCTTTATACTCACGTTTAGATAGTCATTTATTGTTCGACTCAATAAGCCCTCATCATCGATTAATGGTAATGAGGGCTTTGTTGTTTGGAACGATGAATAATGGCATTGGCTAACCTCTGTTTTTGAAAGACGTTTTATGTTTGATTCCATCTGATCATGGTAATCTGCTGCTGTTGAATTGAATAAATAAGGACAGAGAAATGGCGAAGGATTTACGTGCTCAGTGCAATGTGGTGGTTTCAGGGAATGAGGAGCTTTCGCCTGCATTACTATTTCAGAAAATGGCTCAGTGGTGTGAAGCGAATAATGTTGAACATGACATTTATGGGGAAGGGGAATTAATACAAGGTTTTGAACAAAAAGTCGCGGATTTACTTGGTTTTGAATCTGCGGTTTTTGTTGTGACAGGCACAATGACTCAACCAACCGCTCTTCAACTTGTTTGCCAAGAGAAGAACAATAATTTAGTCGCGATGCACCCTTCAAGCCATATCTATTGCCATGAACGGCAAGGTTATCAACTTCAAAATCGGTTTAATATTCTTCCCATTGGCGATCCATTTAGAACATGGGGAGTGAGTGATCTTACTCATTGGCCTGATGATATCGCAGCTGTTTTATACGAGTTGCCGATGCGTGAAATTGGTGGTCAGTTACCTAAGTGGGATGAGTTACAAGCCGTCAAAGATCACTGTTTGCAGCAAGGGATCCATTTACACATGGATGGCGCTCGTTTGTGGGAGTGTGCGGCGTACTACCAGAAGAGCTACCAAGAAATTGCTCAAGGCTTTAATACCGCTTATGTCTCGTTGTATAAGGGCATTAATGGTTTGGGGGGCTCGCTGTTATTAGGAGATAAAGCGTTTATTGAAAAAGCGTCGATGTGGATGAAAAGGCAAGGGGGAAATGTTTATCATCGCAGTCCCTATATTGCCTCTGCGGCGATGCAGTTTGACGAAAGACTTACACAGATGCCTGCTCTATATGAACGCACGCAACAGATCTATCAGTTATTCTCTGAATATCCTTTATTCACTTTAAACCCATCACAACCGCAGGCAAATATGCTGCATTTCTATCTGCCCGTTAGCTATGAGAATGCTCTGGTTCTGCGTAACCGACTCGCTGAAGAGAAAGGTATTTGGCTCGGTTACCCGCAAATTACGGCCTTGCCAGATCAGTCAATGATAGAGTGGTATGTGGGGGATCGCCTATTAGCAATGTCTGATAGAGAGTTGAAAAGTATTTTAGATTGGCTAGTACATGAAATGGCGTAAGTAACGCATGGCTGAAATAAGTGGGGGGAGTGACTGTCTCTCCCCCTTTCCATTTTAAAAGTTAGCTTCAGCTTGAAATTGCATAATTTCTTTTGTGATCGGGTGTTCAAGCTCTAGAGTTTCAGCATGCAGATGAAGACGATCTGCTTTTAAGCCATACAAATCGTCCCCAACAATCGGCATGTTTAAACCTAAATGATGGGCACAATGGACGCGAAGTTGATGGGTTCTACCTGTTTTTGGATACAAATGAACTTTGGTTTTTCCAGATTGACGTCCCACCACTTGCCACTTGGTCTCGGCGGGTTTTCCATGTTCAAAACATACTAACTGCCTTGGTCGGTCGTAGAGATCACCGCGCATTGGTAGTGTAATCACGCCTTCATCTTGCTCAAATTCACCATCAATAAGTGCGACATAGCGTTTTTTTACACTACGGCTGATAAACTGTTTTTGTAAGCTTTTGTTTGCTCGTTTTGAAAGAACAATCACCATTAATCCAGATGTCGACATGTCTAAACGGTGCACAATGAGCGGCCCTGTTGCATCGGGAAATTGTTGTTTCATGCGTAGATAAACAGAATCTTCGATGGTTTTCCCTGGAACAGAAAGGAATTCGGCGGGCTTGTTTACAACTGCGATGTCGTCATCTTGATAAATAATCTCGACAGTTTTTCCTTCGGCAGGATTATTCAGTAGTGGATTATCATCAATCTCCATTCCCTCAAGCATGTGACCTAATATGGGGTGGCATTTCCCCATACATGCCGCGTAGAATTTTTTATGTTGACGTATTTCAGATTTAGGTGCGGATCCCCACCAAAATTCAGCCATTGCGATAGGCTTCATCTTATGTTTAAAAGCAAATTGCAGCAGTTTTGGTGCCGCACATTCGCCAGCACCTGCGGGTGGAACGTGGTTTGGCATCTGCTTGAAAATTGCCCCTAAGCTTTTTTCTTCGCCATCGATCTTTAAGAATCGATATTGATCGAACAGCTTGTTTTGTAAAGCATTGGAAAGTTGCTTACGGGTCTGTTTTAGTTCAATTATTGGATCCGTGACGCTCAGTAATTGCTGCTGCGCGAGATCAATTCTCTCTTGCCAGTGTGATTTAAGGGCTTTGAGCTGATTTTTTTCTGCGACACTCTCTCTGCTCAGTTGAATACTGAGAGCGGTAAAGTCGTCATCGTTTAAATTCGTTTCACCTTGAGCTCGTCGTTCCTTTCTCGATTTTCTACCCTCAATCATCAAGTTGCGATGAGCTTCAATTTCCGCTAATGAATTGGCTGTTTCTGATGCAAGGTGTCGTTCGTATTCATCAATTTTGGGATCTGCTTGTAGCTCTTTCAATCTGTTGCTTACTTGGGTTACTTCATCGAGTTCGTTTCTGAAAAAGCCATCTTCAGCCAACATATCAAACACAGGTGGCACAAAATGAGGCAGTAAGTTGCGGTCTGCAATTTTTCCAGAAAAAGCAGAAAGGAAACCGATCTCGCCTTGTGAGTTTTCGACGACCAACACACCGAACATTTTCCCTATTGCGGGTGCTGCTGGATCTTGCGCATCCTCGGCTACACCGAAATTATGTTGCCATTCTGTTTGAGAGAGCAAATGCTGTTGAAGTTGTTCAGCAGCCAGAATGCACAAGGGATGTGGTTGATAGTAAAATGGAAACGTAAAACGCTCAGGAAAAGTATAGGTTTCAATGGATTGATTGAAAGGGGTAAAGCAGTCTGTTGAGCTGTGCATGGTTTTCTATCTTTTTGAGCGAGTAGTGATAATTGGCAATGGTGAAACAAGGCACCTGCAATGTGAGGCGCCAAGTTTAACTCTTCACTTTAGATAGGTCACGATATTGTTAGGTCACTATATTGCCAAGTTACTATTTTGGCTCTGGCAGGGCTTCATCCATGACAGTGGCAGGAGTCATCATAGATCTTAAAAGTTGTTCGCACTGCTTTTTGCCCATATAAACAGGGACAGGGTAGTTATGGTGAGCTTCTTTGAGAGCAAGTTTCGTCAAATGTGATATATCATTTTCAACCAACATATCTAGCGTTGCTGGGATTTTTAATTGTTGCTGCAATTGTCGGACAAGTTGAATGAAAGCTTGCGCTTGTTCTGATTCTGACATCACTTCATTTGAGTTGCTGGTGGCGCGAAATAGTTCCGCTAATTGAGGCTGTGCTGCATGTTGGGAAAAGTCTAAAACGTAGGGTAGAACAATAGCGTTTGCAAGCCCGTGAGGCACACCGTATAACGCACCGAGATTATGGGATATAGCATGTACGTAACCCAAGCTCGCTTTCGTAAAGGCAAGGCCAGCGTAGTAAGACGCTATAGCCATGTTTTGTCTGGCCACTAAGTTTTCACCATTTTCATAGGCTAGGGGTAGGTTTGTCATGACGAGTTTGACCGCTGCTAGCGCATAACCGTTGGTCTCATTTGTTGCGTTCATAGATAGGTAAGATTCAATCGCATGAGTGAGCGCATCCATCCCGGTCGCCGCCGTGATTGGGCGGGGAAGACCTACCATGATGCTAGGATCGAGAGCGGCCATCATGGGAACAAGTTTGGGATCAATTAAAGGCGTTTTCTGATGAGAGTCCGGATCTGACACCACGGCGGCAATCGTCACTTCTGATCCAGTTCCAGCGGTTGTTGGGATTGCAAATAGAGGGGCAGGGGTTTTCCATACTCGAAACAATCCGGCAAGTTTATGAATCGGTTTTGGGTTATGAACTTTTGCCGCGATGACTTTGGCGGTATCTATGGGCGAGCCACCTCCAACCGCAAGAATACCATCACACTCACAGCGTAAGTAAATTCTTAGCCCTGCTTCCACTTGCAAATAGGTCGGGTCGGGTTGGACTTGGCTAAAAATGGCCATTTCCACACCACTGTCTTGAAGTGCCTGTTGGATGGGTTTGAGTAAGCCTAATCGCACAATGCTTTCGTCTGTGACAAGCAGTAGCTTTTTTATCCCAATGAGTGATATCGCTTCACACAACTCTATCGATGATCCCACGCCCGTAAATAGTGTGGGCTTAGGCATAGGAATCACTTTCGCCGCTACTTTGAGCGCTTTCATGTAACTTTTGTATCCAAAAAGCTGTATTTGAGTCGGCATTCGATGTCCTTGCTATGCTTTATTTCAATTAACAATAACAAAGGAATTAGAGTTGGTTAGTTCTTGAGCGCAATTATTTGTAATCAAGCACAGTTTTATTGTGAATTGGCAGCATTAGCAATGCAAAGTAGAGATGAAATCGGACGCGAATATAGGCATGAAATGAAAAAGCCCTGAACAGAATTCAGGGCTTTGATTAGGGCAAGGGTAACTAAACGTTACATAGCAGCTTCAAAGATTGCAGAAATTTCTTCGTGCGTTGCTTGTTTAGGGTTAGTGAAACCACAAGCATCTTTAAGTGCGTTATCTGCAAGAACAGAGATGTCTTCTAGTTTCGCACCAAGGTCTTTAAGACCAGCAGGGATACCAACATCTTTAGAAAGTACGTTGATTGCTTCAAGAGCAGCGTTAGCACCGTCTTCAGCACTCATACCTTCAACATCAACACCCATTGCTTTTGCAACATCACGTAGGCGCTCAGGACATACTTGTGCGTTGTAGCGTTGTACGTGAGGAAGAAGTACTGCGTTACATACACCGTGTGGAAGGTCGTAGAAACCACCTAGTTGGTGTGCCATTGCGTGTACGTAGCCCAGTGAAGCGTTGTTAAATGCCATACCCGCCATGAATTGTGCGTAAGCCATTTGGTCGCGAGCTTCAAGATCGTCACCGTTTGCAACTGCTGTACGTAGGTGCGCTTGGATTAGTTCAATCGCTTTAATCGCTACCGCGTCAGTGATTGGCGTTGCCGCGATAGAAACGTAAGCTTCGATTGCGTGAGTCAGTGCGTCCATACCTGTTGCTGCTGTTAGAGAAGCAGGCTTAGCAAGCATTAGCATTGGGTCATTTACAGAGATAAGTGGAGTCGTGTGCTTATCTACGATAGCCATTTTGATGTGACGAGCTTCATCAGTGATGATGCAGAAGCGAGTCATTTCAGAAGCAGTACCCGCAGTCGTGTTGATTGCGATAAGTGGTAGCATTGGTTTTGCAGATTGGTCTACGCCTTCGTAATCGCCGATTTGACCGCCGTTAGCCGCAACAAGAGCAACGCCTTTAGCACAATCGTGCGGAGAACCGCCACCAAGAGAGATTACAAAATCACACTCATTTGCAGAAAGCAGTTCAAGACCCGCTTTTACGTTACCAGTTGTTGGGTTTGGTTGAGTTCCGTCAAATACAACAGTAGCAACTTCACGTTCGTTAAGAAGATCTTGAACTTGTTTCACAACACCAATTTGGTTTAGCACTTTATCAGTAACGATTAGACCTTTTTTGAAGCCTTGAGATTTGATGCTGTCAGCTGCATCAGTTAGGCAGCCTGCGCCCATTAAGTTAATTGCTGGAATGAAAAATGCACTAGCCATTGGATAACTCCGTTAGTAAATATTGAATTTTGTATAGTTGTTGAATTGGGTTTAGCTTGTCACATAGGGGTACTTTTCATTTTTGATCTGAGACAATTTACAAAAGGTACTACCACTTTAGAGTAATAGAGTGTGAGCCCCCTCACTAAGCAATCGGTTGGTTTTTTTTCGTGGTACAAAAATGAAAATTGACATTGATAAGACGCAATCGGTTAACCAACAGAAAGTGATATTACCCTTTGCTATCATAGTGTTATAGGAGTCACAAAAAAGAGCCGCATAAAATATGCGACTCTTTATTTAAAACAAATTATGGCTTTTTATTGAGCAAGTTATGTCGGGTTATTCATATCCGATGGCGCTTCATCACTGGTGCAGATACTGTCACTTTCTTGCTCTTCATCTTCTTGGTCATCTAATTCCGAATCATAATACTTTACAACAAAAGGCGTTAACATTACGGATGATGGTAAAAAATGCTTCATATTGGACTCCAATAACAGCTGAATTTAGCTTACGTTATAGAGGCTAAGTCAGTTGCATAAGTTGCGTTGCATCATTTCTTATTGCGCTTTTCAACTAGGTTTAATGTTTTTGATCTTTGCTCACAGTTTTTAAGGTCGTGAAAATCATTGAAGAGAAGAACATTCAGTAAAAAACAATTACACTACAGCGCAATAAAAATAAGGGAAACGACATGAAGTACGATTGGATTTTATTTGATGCGGATGAAACGCTGTTCCACTTTGATGCCTTTAAAGGAATGCAGCTCATGTTTTCTCGACTGGGTGTTGATTTCAGTGCGCAAGATTTTGCGGTCTACCAAGAAGTGAACCAGCCATTATGGGTTGATTACCAAAATGGTGTCATCACAGCAAGCGAGCTCAAGCACACTCGTTTTCAGAGTTGGGCCGATCAATTAGAAACAACAACGGCAGCATTGAATAGTGCATTCTTAGAAGCGATGGCCGATATTTGTACACTATTGCCCGGAGCAAAAGAGCTGATGGAAGCCCTAAATGGAAAAGTGAAGATGGGCATCATCACGAACGGCTTTACTGAACTGCAAGCCATTCGTTTGGAACGAACAGGGATGAGTGATTACTTCTCTCATGTGGTTATTTCAGAAGAAGTGGGCATCGCTAAGCCTGATATTGGTATTTTTGAACATACCCATAATCTGATCGGTCGACCAGAAAAGCAGAGAGTGTTGATGGTCGGCGATAACCCGCATTCAGATGTGCTTGGTGGGTTAAACTTTGGAATTGAGACATGTTGGCTGAATACAGCTGAAGCGATGAAACCTGAACATATCAACCCTAATTACCAGGTTCGATCCTTGTCTGAATTGCAAGGCATCTTGTTAGGGTAACTCACTGTTGTGCCGCTTATGGCACAACAGCAAAACTTTCTATGTCGGTTGTGTCTTCAATATCGGTTGTATCTTCGATATGCATGTGTGCTCGTCCATGTGCTTTTACTTTGTATAGCGCATCATCAGCGGTTTGAATCAATAAGTGTGCGTTGCTGTTTTTCAGTGTATTGACATCAAAAATAGCGCCACCGATCGAAAAACTTATTCGATCGCTACAATAAGAGTTTGCATGAGCAATATTAAGTTGCTCTGTTTTTTCTTGTAGTGAGGTCGTCAATTCAATAATAGTTTCACTGCTATCTGCAGGCAGTAGCACCAAGAACTCATCTCCCCCATAGCGGAATACTTTGTGATTTGGTTTGTCGAAATGCGAACTAAGTAACTTGGCTAAGGTGACAAGTACGTTATCCCCTTGTAAGTGTCCGTATCGATCATTGTATTGCTTGTAGTAATCGATATCGATTAACAAGATACCAAGTTTCTGTGTTCCTTTAACCGCCTCTGTTTGCTCAATGATCGACTCAACAAGAGATTTACGATTGAACAAACCACTGAGAGGGTCGATCAACACCAGCTTTTCAAGCTCTCCTTGCTGCTGTATCAGAAGTCGTTGCTGCGCTTTATTCTGCAATCCAACCGTCAGGTATGAGCATAAATGTTTGAATAAGGAGAGGTGGTAATCTCGATAAGCCAACTCTTTTTGACTCTGTACCGACATAACACCAAGGATCTGACCATCAAGTATTAGAGGCAACATAATGATGGATGGAAACTTACCTTCTTCATCCTCAATTTTGTCATCTACATAAGCTATAGATTCAGGTTGTTTTCCAGTCAATTGTTCAAAAACACGGTCATTAAATTGCCCATGAGTAAACGAGTGTCGAGTTTCGATACAATAAGTGCTTAGTGTTTGTGTCTGTAGTGGTCAACTGAT
>NZ_SYUT01000063.1:0-883 GCF_005146325.1 Vibrio genomosp. F6
TATGCAATATAACGCCTTGCTAAGGTGTGAGCAAAGCAATACCTTAGCCTCCGCATAATACCTTAAACACATAAATTAACGCATAGTAAAAATGCCACGCGTTGCGAATCACTCTTAAGCAACTTTGTTATACCGCTTGGTTGAGGCTAAAATGACCAAAACAAAGACCACTTAAGAGACCTATTACATGACCACTAGAATTTTAGCCGATGTTGCTGCAAGCATTACTGAGTTGAAAGCTAACCCTATGAAAGTTGCAACTAGTGCTTACGGTGAACCTGTTGCTGTACTGAACCGAAATGAGCCAGCATTTTATTGCGTACCAGCCGAAGCGTACGAAATGATGATGGACAGACTCGAAGATCTTGAACTACTAACTATTGCGAAAGAGCGTGAATCTGAAGAGAGCATTTCGCTAAATATTGATGACCTATAAACTCGACTTTAAAAAGAGCGCACTCAACGAGTGGAAAAAGTTTGGCTCAACGCTTCAACAACAATTTAAGAAAAAGCTAATCGAGCGCTTAGATAACCCGCATGTTCCGGCTTCAAAACTCTCTGGAGCTGACAACATGTATAAGATTAAGCTGCGCCAATCGGGCTACCGTCTCGTCTACAAAGTTGAAGACGATGTCATCATTGTAACCGTCTTAGCAGTCGGAAAACGCGAACGTAGCGATGTTTACCGTAAAGCTATGAAAAGGTTAGATGATTGATTGCGGTATAACGCCTCGTTAAGGTGCGACAAACGTGTGCAATACTTGAGCGAAGCGAAAAATGCCACGCGTTTGGGAGTCACTCTTAAATGTTTGTATGGATAATAGGCACTCCAATCGGGTAAGGTGAGACCCAGACTTTAGCTGCAACTAAAGTTCTTCTATTT
>NZ_SYUT01000064.1:0-17058 GCF_005146325.1 Vibrio genomosp. F6
AAACTTACGCGATGATAAAGCGTTGAATAAGCTCACTAGGCTAGGTATGCCTGAAACTTGTCGTATTGACTAAAAAGCATGCAAAACGGGCGGCTCTGTCTCTAAACTGAATTACGCAACAAAGCCGCTTTTTATTGGTAATTGGTCTGCATTTGCAATCGCACTGCTGGCTTCGACAGTTTCTCTTGTTTGAACTGGAGGAATTAAAATTATGAAGGGTAGAAAATGGATGTGTTAGGCCGACTAAACGCCGAAAGGGTCGACTCGCACTTGCGAAAAATTCATGGTGCTTGCTGCTATGAAAAATACGATGAAGTGTTTCATTCTAGCCAGTCTCATATTGTTATCGTTCACAATGGTCAATTGAGGGTGCAAACCGGGGGTTGTACGCTAGACGTAGTCGCTGGTCGAGGGGTTTATCTTTCTCAAGGGGATTACTTACTAGAATACACACCGATAGGCGGTCAATATACGGCTTCGGTTATCGAATTTGACAATGAACTGGTGAGTCAACTATTGCAAAAGCATAGTGACCTTTTGATGTCGTTGCCAAAGGTTGAGGATGTACAGTCTGGATTATTCCCTTTTACTCTAAACTTATTGATAGAACAGACGTTATTAGGGATTTATACTCTAGAAGAGCAATCTTTTCCTGATGCTATTATGCGCTTAAAGTATGAGGAAATGCTCATCTTGTTACTGCATGGTGACCAAGGTGAACACCTCTACGCGTTGTTATCACAACTGACAAATCGAACCTCAGAGAGACTCCGTCGCTTTATGGATCTTCATTATCTTAAAGAGTGGAAACTGACAGACTATGCTCAAGAGTTTGGTGCGAGTCTGACTACGTTTAAAGAGCTTTTTAACGAATATTATGGTATCTCCCCTAGAGCTTGGATCAGTGAACGTCGTTTATTACACGCTCACAAACTATTGCTCACAAGCAAAATGAACATTGTCGATGTTGCGATGGAAGCGGGGTTTTCAAGCCAGTCTTACTTTACACAAAGTTACCGTCGTCGCTTTGGAACGACACCAAGTAAGGTCCGTTCTGGAGATGATCAGGTAGTAATTGTTAAGCGAAATGTCTGACGACTAAAATTTTCTGACTAATTTTGAAAGGCATTAACGGGTGTAAACCCTATTATGCTCAGCGTAACGATGAACAAAACTATTATCTCTACTTCCTTCTGGATTGCTCGAAGTAGATACGGAGAAGATTAAAATGAAAAAGCAGCATTGGCGAGGCCGTTCGCTTTTTCCTAACAACATTGTGCTGCAGAGGAAGGTCACTGTATTGCAGCGAGGCGCAAGGTACGAGGGCTTACCTCAATCAACACAAGAGCTTAACGTTGTTAATGTAAACTACAGACAGCTACTCAGTGAAGGTGTTCTGAGCTACGACCAATTGTCTTTACTGCAGCGCTTGCTTGATCGTAATGTTGTGGATTGTTTATGTGCAAGTCAGCTAATTAAAACATATCAAAAGCTTGGAACGTGTTTAGACAGCTATGCTATGCGCCTTTTCTTAGAAGTGGGTGGGCAACTAAGTGATGAACGGGTGTTGAACTCTTTTGAACAAAGACTGGATTTCATTAATCAGCGATTAGGTTACCGCTTCAATCTAGCGTCACCTAAGACACTAATTCTTTCGATGTATTTAACCTTAAATGAATGGTGCGATCAGCAAGCGGATCAGAGGGCGCTACAAGACTCCATCAAGCTTGAACAGTTAATCAATCAACTGAGTATTCAGAAAGAGTATTGGATGAGATTGTCCGGAGAAGCGAGTAGCACATTTTTTGCTGAACAACAGTTGGATCTCATTGAGAATCAGCATAGTGAATTGCATGACCAACTTCGCGTTCTCAATGAGCAACAAAATCAAGTTATTGAATCTCATCGAGCACTAGTTGAAGAGTGGAAGCCAACTCTAGATAAACTCAAGGACTTATCTGAGTACAGTAGAATATCAGATAAATTTATATCTGAATGGAAAATATGGTGTAGCCAGGCTCGAGTACAAGCTCCTGAGCTGAGCGATATTTGGGATGCATGTGAGCTTGTGTTCAGCGATCTAAATGCCGTCGCTAAAATTTGGCAATGGTTTCAAGATATGCAAACCGTTGGCAGAGTGGATCATTACTACGTTGATATTCAAAACAATGAGTGCGGGCAAGCTTGTAACAATCTCAGGCAGATTTAAATAGGACTAAATATGTTAGATAAAATGATGAAATCCCTAGCGGAAACGTTAAGGGAGGGGGATTTTATTGCCTCAAGTAATGGTTCCTATGATATCGAAGTTGACCAGATTCAGCTTAACATTAGCCAGCACTCATCATGGATCTTGTGGGAAACCGTGCTCCCATTTTATTTTGAATCGCACCTTGATTTTCAAAAAGAGCAGGCGCTAAAACATTGTATGCAGCTCTCCTTGAAAACGTTGCGAGATACACGTAGCACGTTGACGGTGAATGATAAAGAACAGTTGATTATGCAAGGGAAGATGATTATGGAAAGTGCAACGACAGAAGAGCTTTGCACGCAGCTTGCTCAGCACGTAAATTTAGTGGAGCAGTTCAATGATTTGCTCGAACATCAACGTGTTAATCATACTGTTAGTCACAGTGTTTGGATCCCATAATGCTTGCAGTTTTAAAGTCACAAATAAGCAGAATCGTTCTGTCAGTAGTGTACGTTTCAAGTTTGATAATAGCAGTTCCTTCACATACCTCTGAGCTTGATTGGGTCGATCAACCGTTTCGTTATTACGCGGACAATGATTCACTAAAAGAACTGCTGAATAACTTTGGCGCAAACTACCGTGTTTCAGTGTCGGTTAGCGACAAGGTAAATGACCGAGCCAGTGGTCGATTCTCACCAGAAGATCCAGCCGAGTTTCTCGATTATCTGGCACAGGTTTACAACTTGATGTGGTACTTCGACGGTGCAGTGCTGCATGTATACAAAGCGACAGAAACCCGTTCACAATTGTTGCAGCTCGAACTGTTAACAGCTCGCGAATTACGTAGCACCCTGATCTCGACAGGGATTTGGGATTCTCGTTACGGCTGGCGTGCAGCGGAAAATAAGGGGCTGGTTTACTTAGCTGGCCCACCGAGATACGTCGATTTAGTTGTGCAAACGGCAGAAGCACTGGAAAGCAGACTGGTACAGAAATCCAATTCAACAGATGAATTGTTTGTCGATATTATTCCCTTGAAGTATGCATCTGCGACAGATCGAGAGATCACTTATCGTGACCAAGGTGTCACGGTTCCTGGGATTGCTTCGGTACTAAGCCGAGTGCTTTCAGGTGTTCAAACTCAGGTTAAAGTGGCGAAAAAGAACGAAGAAGTAATAACCAATACGCCTAAGAAAATTACTAATAATGTCTCTTTACATGGCGGTGCATCGGTTGAAGCAGAACCAGGTTTAAATGCAATCATTGTGCGTGATACACAAGCTCGATTACCGCTGTATCACAAGTTGGTGGCGCAGTTAGATCAACCGCAGTCAAGGATCGAAGTCGCACTTTCTATCGTTGATATTAGTGCTAATGACTTAAGTCAGTTGGGTGTTGACTGGCGAGCTGGTCTTGCAGTGGGTAACAACAGTATTTTGGATCTCAAAACAACTGGTGACGTAGGTAATGGTGATGTCAAGCTTGGTAGTGGGCAAAATTTTAAGTCTCTGCTTGATGCGACGAACCTAAATTATTTATTGGCTCAAATTCGTTTGCTTGAATCTAGAGGTAGTGCGCAAGTGGTTTCCAGACCAACCTTGTTAACACAAGAAAATGTGGAAGCGGTCCTAAATAACAGCAGTACATTTTATGTCAAGTTGATAGGCAAAGAAACCGCAGCACTAGAGAAAGTGACTTATGGAACGTTATTGAAAATTGTACCTCGCATCGTTGGCGACCGTTTGGTTGAAAGACCTGAAATCAATTTGAGTCTGCATCTAGAAGATGGTGCGGAAATCCCCGATGGTGACATTGATGGTGTTCCTTCAATTCGTAAAACAGAAATTAGTACTTTGGCAACGGTAAAGCAGGGGCAAAGCTTGCTGATTGGTGGAGTATACCGTGATGAAATTAGCAACAAGCTTCGAAAAGTTCCTTTGTTAGGAGATATTCCATACCTCGGCGCTTTGTTTAGAAGCACGGAAAGCTCCACGAGAAGAACAGTACGTATGTTCATTATAGAACCAAGAATTGTTGTCGATGGTATCGGAGACAACTTACTTATAGGAAATGAATATGACTTAAGGCCAAAGATTGGCACGTTGAATAGTATTTCCAATAACAGTGCAGGCCTTAAATCAGCACTTGCTTTGTACAGCTGTACAAAGGAAGTACAAGCAGTACGTTATCAGCAAGATTTGTTGTCACAAGGAAAGTCATCGTTGTTAGCAGAATGTGAGCTTCCTACGGGGCAGAAAGGGTGGAGAGTACAAATTAAAGAGTGTAATGGCTCAGAGAATCATTGCGTTCGACCATTAGAGGAGCAGTAACCTCAATGCAGCAATGGAAAATTCGTATTCTTTCCGGTGTTCATTCCGGAGTGGAAGTCACTTTACCCAACGATTCATTGGTATTGGGTAGTGATGACTTTACCGCTGATTTAGTCTTAACCGACTCTGGCATTAAAGCAAGTCACCTCGTTTTAGTTTGCGATGGTGAAATGGTTTCACTACGTGAGTGTGAAGAAGTCTCAGTCAATAACGAAATTATCGCCGTTGATGCCGGTGGCGTTGATTTGTCGCGAAAAGCCTTGGTCTCTGTGGGTCGTTTAACCTTTGCTGTTGGTTATTTGGAAGATGATTTAGTTATTGAGATGGCAAATGACGTAGCAAGCAAGCAAGCGAAACCAATTAGCCATAAACCATCATCGGGTTGGAAGAAAATGCTGCTCATCGGATTGATTTGTGGCCTGATCCCAAGCGTTATCTTTACTGGTATTTGGTACGACCAAGTGCATGCGAGCGACAAAGACGTAATCACAGAAGCGGAGCCGATAGTCTTGGTACGCAATATTCTTAGTGAACTCGAGTTGAACGATGTTCGCGTTGAATGGAATGCCAACGCTCTACAGGCTGTACTTGAAGGTTACGTAGAAGACAGAACGCAAAAGGTACAACTGCTTGGTCGAATTGATGCATTAGGTATCAACTACAAGAGTGACCTGAGAACGATGGAAGAGATACGTCGTGGTGTGCGTTTTATCTTACGAAACCTCGGTTATCACCAAGTAAAAGTAGAAAATGGTGATGAGACAGGTACGCTGCTGTTAACGGGTTACATTGATGATGCAAGTCGTTGGAACCAAGTTGAGCAGATATTAGAACGAGATGTCCCAGGACTTATCGCTTGGAAAGTTGAGCTACAAAGGGCGGGGGCATACATGGTTACTCTAAAAGAGTTGTTAGGAGAAGCGGAGCTCTTAAAGAAAGTTCAGCTTGTTACTAGCGGTGATCGTATTGAAGTTCGTGGCGAGCTTGATGATGTTGAAACAACTCGATTTTATGGTGTAACGAGAGATTTTCGTGAGCAGTATGGCGAGAAACCATATCTTGTTTTGAAATCTATTCCTAAAGTAAGCAAAGGAACAAACATCGATTTTCCGTTTCGTAGCGTGAATTTTGGTCTATTTCCTTATGTCATCCTCACTGACAATGTTCGTTACATGGTAGGAGCCCGCACTCCTCAAGGGTACCGTATTTCAAGCGTTACTCCGGCAGGAATTGAACTCGTAAAACGCGGGCGAGTAATCACTATTGATCTAGAGTATGAAGGTGAAAATAACAATGACTAATCTTGAGCAGTTAATACAAGGCGATTCAGGGCAGCAAGAAAAAGAGGTGATCATTTTCAAGTTCAAGCAAGCGCAATCAGCAATAAAGCGTCAGCTCCATCTTGGCTGTTCACCCAAAGAATACCAGTTGCTACACAAACAGCACGAGGCTTATCAAGCAGCCTTAACTGTAATTGAAACTTTTCAAGACAACAAATAAAAGAAGGCGATATATATGTCATTTTATGATTCGAGTAAAAGCGTTAACCTCGACGCAGTTAAAGCAAAATTGTTACAGCAATCAAAAGCAGCGAACGAAGCGGTAAACACCGCGATCAAAAACTTAGAAACGAACGCAGACGATCCTTCAAAGCTTGCAGAGCTACAGCATACAATCAACAAATGGTCTGTGGTATATAACATAAATGCGACCACAACACGTGCAATCAAAGACGTGATGCAATCAATTCTGCAGAAGGTATAACCTATGGATAAAGGCATGTGTTTACTTCTGGCTGAGACAGCGTTGATGGCAACCGGCCAGCATCGTCATGAAGAGGCCAATACCATTGCGGAATGCCTTGAGTTGCAAGGTGATGCAGAAGAAGTCGTTGCTATGATTCGTTCAATGAGTTTGATGAATCGTGGCTTGTACGAGGACGCTCATCGTTTACTTGAACCGCTTTGCGTGACACGCCCAGACTTAATCGGTCTGGCTGCGCTAGCGGCAGGAAAAGCTGGGCTCTTAAGCAAAGCCGAATCTTGGCTAGATATGGCATTAAAAGGCAATGAAGAAAACCAAGCCTTCGCCATGAGTTTTTCTAAAGACCTCAGGAACCTTTAATGAAGGTTGAAAGCCACGGAATCAACAACATGCTCAGTCAGGTGCCGAAAGCACCCCAGAATGATACACCTGATGCGAACAAGATGAACCGTTTGATGAGTAAAAACCCACCAGATAAGAACATACCGACTACGAAAAAAAATACGGATAGTGCCACGCGGTCTAAAGGTAGAACAGCAGCTATTAAAGAGTGGTACGAAGCACTAAAACGTTCTGGAGACTTCAGCGCAGCAGCGCTCAGCAGAACGCTTAAAGACGCGTTTGTTTCGCCTAGTGAGAAAAAAAAAGCCTTATGGTATGCCTTTAGTCAGGAAAAAAGCGCAAAAGGCACTGATAAAGCATCACCAGAATTGTTGGCATCATTAAAGCATGAGTTGCTGGGCAGTTTTTCAGAGCGCTTGCTAGCGACTCCCCCTAAAGACCGCCGAGAGTTGAAAGCGTTGCTTTCTGAACATTTCCCACTTGGTGCGCAAAAAGAACAAGCGCTTTGGCACTGTTGGGGTGAATTGAAAGACATCCCTGCCCAAGCTCCAGTATTGGAGGTGGTCCGAAAAGAGCTGAGCTTTGTTATACAAAAGAATGCCATGGTCAAGAACATGTTGAGTTACAGCCACAAACTAGACCTCTCATAGGAACGGATATGATTAATACGCAGTACACAGAAGTGATGCAAACTAACCTCGAGCAAGTGCAAGACGCACAAGCTGAAGCGGGGCTTAGTGAGCGTTTCGAGCAAGCGATGCTATCGCCGGAGGGAAACCACGGTTTAGAAGGTGGCTTGTTAGAAAACATTAGCGAACTGAAAAACACCATCGACAATGCAAAAACTAACTTAACCGATAGCATGGCAATGGTTGGTGACGACCCTGCTCAGCTCTTGCAGATGCAATGGGCGTTGACTCGAATTACCTTTCAAGAGGAGCTGATTGCCAAGACGGTAGGTAAAACGACACAGAACGTAGAAACACTGTTGAAGGCCCAATAGTCATGATGAAGACAATACGCGCCGTGTGCATGTTACTCGTGTTATTTCTAGCCGGCTGTCAGACGGAGCTATACACTGGAGTAAGCCAGAAAGAAGGTAATGAAATGCTGTCTATTCTGCTTTCTGAGGGGGTCGTGGCAACCAAAGAACCGGATAAAGACAACACCATAAAATTGATGGTAGATAACGCTCAAGTCGCATTTTCGGTTGATGCTCTGAAACGTAAAGGCTACCCGAAAGAGCAGTTCTCAACACTGAAAGAAGTGTTTCCGAAAGATGATCTGATTTCGTCTCCGATTGCAGAAAGAGCGAGGCTTATCTACGCGAAATCGCAAGAACTATCATCAACGCTGTCACAAATTGATGGAGTGTTAGTGGCACGTGTTCACATTGTACTTGAAGATAAAAACCTTCGTCCAGGTGAACGTCCCACTCCTGCTTCTGCATCAGTGTTTATTAAACACGCAGCGGATGTGGCACTCGACTCTTATGTACCTCAAATTAAGCTGTTAGTGAACAATAGTATTGAAGGGCTTAACTACGAACGTATTAGCGTTGTCATAGTACCATCTTCGGAAGTTCGTGTGACGGCTCAAAGCAAGCAATTTGAAAGCATTTTGTCTATTCAAGTGACCAAGGACACGGCAAGCAACTTGATTGCTATCCTCGTTTTCTTGTTACTACTTATCATCGGTTCTAACGCAGCGACGTTTGCATGGTGTCGTAGGAATGCGCAACGTGGTTAATTCTGATACGCCAGTTTCTCAGATTTATCATCAGTTTAATTATTGTCCTTGCAGTTATATTGATGAGAGTTGGATAAGCAAGAAACAGCCTTGGTTATTACGACTCCAAGACTGGAGACATCAGGCTGCGATCAATCAATGGTGTATTGAAGAATGGCAGCTATCAACGATTACTGATCATGTTTTTAATCATCCATTTAACAGTTTGGTGTTACTTCCAGTTGAAACGACTAACAAATTACTGTTGCTGATTGGTGGGGCAATGTATTGTGAATCGATGCGCCAAGTTGTCTTGAAACAACCAAAGCAGTGCCTCAATCATATTTTTGGTGTCGATGAAACGCGTTTTTTAATTCAACACGGGCCAATGATGATCTCAAATTGGCCAAACGGTTGGCAAAAAATATTGCCGGCGAGTTTAGATGAAGCCAGCTTTGAAAAGGCAGCCCGCGAACTTGGGTATCTATGGGTCACATTTTTACTGGAGAAATCACCATCAGAGCTAGTACAAAGGTGGCAGTTCAAGCTCGATTGTTCATTAACCCAAACAAAACTCAGTGCTGATTGGTTCGATGAAACGCATCGAGATCTTGCTTATCGACTTATAAAGAAAATCGCAAAACAGGTAATCCCTCAATGGTTTCATTTGTTGAAATAAAAACTGACAATTTGCAGTTGGCTCCAGGTCTAAAGATTCTCAAAGCAAAGGATTATGTGAGTTATTTAGATTCGCAACACTTGGTTGAAGCTGCACACTCTAAAGCCGAGAGCATTATTACAAAAGCTGACGATGCTTATGAGTTAGAAAGACAGCGTGGTTACCAGGATGGTATCGATCAAGCGAAGATAGAGAACGCAGAAACTATGATGTCAACGCTTGCACGATGTAATGAGTACTACTTGCAAGTCGAACAGAAAATCACTGGTGTAGTGCTTGATGCCGTAAGCAAAATTATCAGTAGTTTCGACGATGTGGAAACAACGGCAATAGTGGTGAGGGAAGCGCTTCAGCTGGTCAGTAATCAGAAACAAGTGATTCTGCACGTGCACCCCGAGCAAGTGACAGAGGTGCGAGATAAGGTTTCCTTAATACTCAGTGACTTCCCGGAGGTCGGCTATGTTGACGTTATTGCAGATGCGAGACTCAAAAATGGTGGGTGCATACTGGAAACTGAAGTCGGTATTATCGATGCCAGTATCGACGGGCAACTGCAAGCTCTTAAGCAGGTGATCACTAAGCAATTCAGTGAGCGCCAACAGATACAGTCTTGACGTGCTTATCTTTAACTCTCGAAAGCTCAGAAAAACGCTGGGCTTTTTGAGCTTTACTTTCTATTCACTGTACCTTTCTACCATTTCTCTAGTTTTATCTTAGCTTCCCATCCGATCTTTATAAACGGCTTAAAATGAAAAAAAGCCGACCATATCTGGCATATTCAGTGACTGTTATTGAGCACAATACTTACATCAACGGGAAATCTGATTATCTTAAAGGCTCTATTAACTATCGCCTCATAAGAGAGTAACGTTCGTTCAGAATACTGAATTTGTTTTTCTAAAAACGGTTAATCTAACAAAATTAACCAGCAACAATGGAAAGTAAAATAATGTGATAGGTGTATTTAAATTCGAAATTTTATATCTGTTATTTTAAATAGATACATCAATATTAAATATCAGGATGGTAGGTGAGTATGGATAAGGTAAATACCTTACTAATTGAGCTTGGTAACACACTCGATATTGAACGGGTGACTGCATATGATTATCAAATGTGGACAGTATATATGTCTGCAGGCAAAGAGATTGAAGTTCAAGGCTTGGATGAGAGAGAAGAACTGTTACTTTCAATCAAGGTTTGCCAAGATGAAGAATCATTTGAAATTAAAAAACTGAAAGCACTTTTGGAATATAACTTCTTATACCGGGAGTCAGGTGGGGTACAGTTCTGTATAGACCCTAAAAACAATGAAGTACACATGCAGGTAAGTATACAAGTTACCTCAGAAGTGAGTCGTGTTTCTATCCTGATAACTCAGCTTATGGAGCTTTGTGAACTGTGGAAGCAATATCTAACGGCTCAGTTTCAATCGATTGAGCAACATAAAAAGCTGCATTCTTTCATCTCTGTTTAAAAGGTTAGGGTTATGGTAAATATCAATATATCACATATGCATTCGCTGAGCGAACTCACTGCACAGTTATCTACACAAAACCAATCGGACGACAAAGAAGTTCGGGCTCACGGAGGCAAGGACATCTTTGTTAAAGAAGGTGCGCCGAAAAACACAAGCGTAAGCTCTCGTATCAATCACCAAAACAAAGCGAAATCGATCGTCGTTGATCTATTGGTTAAGCAAGGTCTGCCAAAAGGTGTCGCCAAAGCTATGATGCAAAACGTACTGAATGGTGAAAATAAGTTGACTCTTGGAAACCTTAAAGACCTAGAGCGATTATCGACAGAGCCTAGAGAGAATTGGCCAAGTGTTTCAAGCACTTCAAAACCATCCAGCGCAGGTAAAACCGCTCCAGCAGATGCCTTGATTAGAAAGCACCAAGCTACACTGCAAAAGTTGGGTGATTTCGCTTGTACTGACCTTAATACCTTCGGTGATAAGAGATCTGAGTTCTATCAAGCGAAAGCGAAGCCAAGACTAGAAGGCTTCTACGCAAATCCAGCAAGAGTTCAACAAGATAAAAAAGCGACCATGTCAGCAAACATGGTTCAAGTGGCGGCGCAAAGAGGCAATAGCCCTCAGATGGGGACACTTCAAAACATTGCGAAATCCGTTCAGGACGCAAAAGCCGGTTGCTGTACTACGTTTGCCTTTGCTGCGGCCTCTGAAATGATTCAAGGGATGCAGGGTGATGCGAATCAAAACACTAAGGTCGAAGTAGTGGCATTCAAGAAAGGACACTCAGGCACGCACTTGTATGTTTTGGTTGGTAGACAGGACGGTAGTGATATCAAAGACCCAAGCTCATGGAATAAAGATGTGAAAATTGTAGACCCTTGGGCAGCTTCAGCATTTGGTGCGAGAATGTTTGGTGATATTGCTCATCCACCGGTTTCCAACATGTTCCCACCGTCTGAAGTGATTTTTTCTAGCCACAAACTAGACTAAAGATTCCATAATTGGCTGCTAATATCTACTACCTAAAAGGAGCAGGATTACTTCGCTCCTTTTATTATCAAACTCTATTTGTTCATTATATCTAAAGTTTTGTGGTGTGAATTACGGAAGCTTAAGGGAATTAACAAAATAAAAGCCATTTACGATATCGTAATTATGGGCACTGTTTTATACTATTAATAGGTGAAATAAACGATGAACACATTACAAGTTCTAATAAAAGAGTTTTGTGAGATAAATGAACTACCTCCACTTTATTTTGCTGAAGAAAATCGTTGCCAATTATTAGTTGATGAACGTTACATTATTTACTTTAGTGAGACAGATCAAAACGATTTTATTTTATCAGTAGTTTTTGGCGGTCTCGAAAAAAGCGGTGAACTGAGACTGAAAGGCCTTGAACTCATTGCGCATGCTAACTATTTCGGTATCGCGGATGGGAGCTTGACCCTTTCACTCGCACCAAATGGTAGGCAGTTGGTTCTTGCGGGCAGAAAGCCGATTGAGTACTTAAACGCAGCGAGCCTATCAACTTGGTTTTACATTCTAAATGAGCAAACCTTACACTGGCAGGCTCGATTTGCAATGTTAGACCAAGACCCTACCCAGTTTATCAATCCAGAACAATCTCACATTGAGACGCTTAGAGTTTAAGGAGTTCACCCATGGTAATTTCAACTAGCCAAAGCCCGATTCCGAGCTTGGCTCAATTTCGTTCTGTCGCGGCACAAAAAGATGACCGGGTGATCAGTAAGCACGGTAGAGCCAAAGAGCCGTCGACCTTTCATAAAGGGCAAAAGTTCACGGCAGTGAGTGACACCATATTGCGATCTACATATCAAAAGTACCACCAAGAAAATATTAAGACCCACCTTGATTTAAAACAGGCGCTTCTAAAAGAAGAAAAACCAGAAACGGCATTATTGGCATTCTCTCTTGTGAGCACAGCAGGGTATCGTGGCGAGCCTTTAACTGCGCGTAAGGTCCTTGAAGTCGTAAGCCTATTAGATGAAGTGAAGATTGACGGTAATGCTTATAAAAACCTAAAAAACATGTTCGATTCAATCAGCAAAGATCCACGCTTACAAGTCAGCATCGAAAATCAATATCCAGGGAAAATGGACGGCTTAGGTGCTGAACTGCTTGAGATGGCGAAAGAAAAAATTAAAGGGGCTGGTGTCAATGCGGTAATTAACTTGGCGTTACCTGGTGTTGGTTTGTTAGTCGCCACGGGGCGTGAATTGCATAAGGCGGCAGTCAATGGTGATGCTGAGGCGCACTATCACCAACTGGCACAGATTGCGCAATTGCCCGGTCATGACCAAAGATTGGCATTGCCGATACAACAAGCATTAGCGCACGAGCACGCTACTCAATCTGCTGAAGGTGCGGTTGGAGCGACCTTAGGTATGGTGACGGGAAGCCTTGGTGCATTTGGTGTTACCTCTGTGGGCACGACTGGTGTGCTTGTTGTTGCAAAAGAAGCGCTAGGCAGTGTAGTAGCATCTGGCTTAATCAGTGGTCCTGGGTTTGTAGCCGGTCAAGCGAGTTCATACTGTCTGAACAACAAAGTTCATGAGCAACTTCACCAAGAACCTATGTCTGATGTGTTACCTCGAATTGAAGTGTCTAACAGCAAAGGGAAGTTCTCCTTTAGTATGCAAGATGCTGCATCAGGACGTGCTTTGATTGCGTACCTAGGCCCAAAAGAAGACAAATCTATGACATCACCTCAAGCACCGAAAGAAGCTCAGGATATGGAATCGGCGCGTTTAACGCTTAAGAAAATGTTGGGCTCTGATGCAAGTGAGAACTTGGTGCCAGATGTTAGATCAATGAATGAATTGAGTATCGAAGATACACCGAGCCAAACTGAGTCGGAGGCCAACAGTGCACTTAAAAAGTTGCTCAAAGAAGATTGGAACTGGCTAATGCCAGCGGTAAGATCTATCGACCAAGGTAAGGCTCAGGATATCAATAAAACGTTGACTTACAAGCTCCCTCTAGATACACCGAACGGACGAGTATACTTAGATAAAAGCCCGAACCTCGATCAAGGACAACTCTCGGCGCTAGAAAAGCTTGGTTCACCAAGTCAGTTAAGGTTGATGTACTTAGCAGAAGGCTGGATTTAATCGTAAATATCATACCTAGTTATTGACAATGAAAATTTTCAGTTACACGATCCAAAAGGACGAATTGCCTTGGTTTGTATACCTTGTTTAACAGTTTTTGATTTAGAAGTATTGGCTCTACAAATTGTTGTCTCGTCTTCAAAGCCCGATATTCTCGCCAAGCCAAGTATCTCGGGCACTGACGGATACCCCTCATAATTTCCCCAGCCCTGCATTGTGTATCAACCTTTGATATTCGAACATCCCCCACTGGTATTGAGATTCGCTAATTTGATATCGCCGATGATGAAAGACTGCGAGGTTTTAGAATTAAATGTTCAACCAGATCATGTTCATCTTGTTGTCATTGTTCCTCCCAAGTTGTCGATCTCGAGTTTGTTAGGAGTTTTAAAGGGCCGAACAGCAATTAGACTTTTCAATAAATTTCCACATATACGTAAGAAACTATGGGGAAATCACTTTTGGGCTAGAGGGTATTTTGTAGATACGGTCGGTGTGAATGAAGAAGTCATTCGACGATATGTCCGACACCAAGAGAAACAGGACATAGAGTATGAACAACAACTGCAGTTATTGAAGAACTGATAGTGTGGGCGCCCCCTTCTAGGGGGTTATAAAGCAAAACCGCCTTCTAAGAAGGCGATATTTTTTTTCGGCTAATACAGGTAGTGAGGGCTGCTCATGAGATATTAGCGAGTCTAAAGGCGTTGTTGCCTAAATCAGTTGAACCTTTTTCGAGTCTTGCGATCTGATCCTTTATGATGGTTAGAGCGGTGGTGACATGGGTAAGGCAAAAAAGAAGATAACTAACTGGGCGGAGTACAATAAGGCTTTGTGCAAACGGGGCTCGGTTACATTCTGGATAGATGATTCAGCCGTAGATGCATGGCGATGCAAAACCCATCATGGTAAGCGTGTTAGAGGCTTCCAGTACACTGATACAGTTATTGAAACAAGAGGATATTCTCTCTACCATTGTGTGCTCTTCAAGGTTTTATCGACTCTATCTTTGAGCTACTGGATGTTCCACTGACGTCCCCTGACTACACGTGTATCAGCAAACGCTCGAAGACAGTTCAGGTCAAATATTGTAGCAAATCCAGAGGAGCTATTCGCCATATCGCTATTGACTCGACTGGTTTCAAAGTCATTGGCGAAGGTGAGTGGAAGGTAAAAAGCACGGCGCCGAAAAACACAGAACTTGGCGCAAACTGCACTTAGCCGTTGATGTAGAAACTCATGAGGCCATTAGTGCAGAAGTCAGTCTTGTAAGTGTTGGCGATAGCGAAGTGCTGCCAACATTACTCAATCCTTTTCGTAGAAAGATAGATACCGTATCTGCCGATGGAGCGTATGATACAAAAAGTTGCTTTGAGACCCTGAAAAATAAGGGCAGTACTCCGTTGATACCGCCTCGAAAGAATGCAGCGCTTTGGGAAGATAGGCACCCCAGAAATGAAGCAGTAAAGGCTCTGAAAAACGGAACAATAGCGGAGTGGAAATCTGAGTCGGGTTATCACTATCGCTCAATATCTGAGACCGCAATGTCTCGATATAAAGGATTAACCAGCGGTAAATTGAGCTTGAGATGTTATAACGCTCAAGTGGGAGAAATCATGGCGAATGTCAAAGTTATAAACAAAGTCATAGGACTAGGTATGCCTGTTCGAAACTAACGGCGAGTAACATATGGCATCGTTAGTCTTTAAGCCGATTTGATCAACAACGCCGAGTCTAAATATTAAATCGATAAAGCCTTGCAGCGCTCTCAGTGGCATAAAGAATATTCGTTTAACCATGAGTGCTGTTGCAATCACTGAAAAGGCGGGGGTCTTCCACGCTGGTTTGGCTTGCGTCTATCCGCTTATCACTTCTTCATCAATCCAAAAGGACTGAGAACCACGATGAATGAGTGATTGTATTGCTTCCAGTTGGTTGTTTTTTAACGGGGCTTAGGTATGAGGGGCAATGAATGTAGCTGATCTGATCGTAGGTTGTAGATTTAGTGCCATTGAATTACTTAGCAAAATTAATTCTATCCTAAATAACATGTATAAACGTCTGATCATTGTGGCTTTGTTTCCTAAATCAGGGAACTAATGCTTAAAGCGACGATCAGATCATCTAAGTTCACTCACATACTTAGATCAATGCCAAAGCCTCGCTACAGAACAACTAACTGGAAACAATATAACCAAGCCCTAATCAATCGTGGTTCACTGACATTCTGGATTGATGAAGAATCGATTCAACAGTGGAAGCAACTCAAGCAAGGTAAACGAGGTCGACCTCGATTGTTTAGTGACTTAGCCATTACGACCGCCCTCATGGTTAAACGAGTATTTTCGATGCCGTTGAGAGCGTTACAAGGATTCATCGATTCTGTTTTCAAACTCGCTCAACTCCCGTTGTCATGTCCTCATTATTCATGCATCAGTAAACGAGCCAAAACGGTTAATGTGTCATTCAAGACAAAGACCCGAGGCGCAATACAGCATTTAGCCATTGATGCAACAGGGCTGAAGGTCTACGGTGAAGGTGAATGGAAAGTAAAAAAACATGGTACTGACGGGAAGCGTCGAGTTTGGCGTAAGCTCCATTTAGCAGTAGACACTGGCACTCATGAAATCATTGCGGCTGAGTTAAGTTTATCGAATGTCACCGACGGTGAAGCTCTTCCTAATTTACTGAATCAAACTCGTCGTAGAATCAATGAGATATCTGGTGATGGAGCTTACGACACAAGACAATGCTACGAAGCCATACGTATTAAACAAGCTGTTCCACTTATTCCACCGAGAGAAGGTGCTGCTTTTTGGGTGCGAGGTCACCCTCGTAATCTGGCGGTAGCTTGCCAGAAATTATACGGCTCAAATAAACATTGGAAAAAGAAGTACGGTTACCATAAACGGTCACTTTCAGAAACGGCCATGTTCCGTGTAAAGACACTGTTTGGTGGGCGATTAAGTTTAAGAAACTATAATGCTCAGGTTGGTGAAACCTACGCCATGATTAAAGCGTTGAATAAGCTCACAGGGTTAGGTATGCCTAAAACGATAGAAATAGCCTAATAATCACCCATATTGGCAGTTTCTATCTGAGATCCAATTAGGAAACAAAGCCGATCATTGTATGTAACTGCTCAGTGAGAGTTATATTATAGTTAGTATGTATTGAATAGTGTGGAAAGGTTTTTATCGATACCTAGTAATACTAGAATGTAACGATACTAATCTGAATAACAGACTAATAAATTTTATGGGAATTAGTCTCTTTAAACAAAGAGGGTTTTGTTGCGTAATTCAGTTTAGAGACAGAGCCGCCCGTTTTGCATGCTTTTTAGTCAATACGACAAGTTTCAGGTATACCTAGCCTAGTGAGCTTATTCAACGCTTTTATCATCGCGTAAGTTT
>NZ_SYUT01000065.1:0-352 GCF_005146325.1 Vibrio genomosp. F6
TAATTGGGCGTTAGTTGCTAGGCGGTGAATTAGCATTTTCGAGGTAGTAGAAATGGTTCAAACTTACGGTTCTGAAGAAACAAAAGCTTTCTGTTGTAACTGCAAAGAGATAACTCTTCATAGGTATCAAAGTTTCACTAAGTCAGACGAAAGCAAAGAAACAGAAATCAAAGGTTTCTTCTCTGGTCTATTCGCTGCAATAGCTAGTGCTCTGATGGAAGGTGAACCGACAGGTGATTATAAGTGTAAAGAGTGTGGTACGAATCTCCACACACCAGATCATTTAGATTAATACATTACTTGGTGCTTGTAAGGACAGTGCTTGTGGCAAGTAACGCAACTAACAAACAAT
>NZ_SYUT01000065.1:1127-2934 GCF_005146325.1 Vibrio genomosp. F6
TTTGAAATTTGTGTTTACGGCGCAATGGTTTAGTCTGGGTTTTATAGCGTTATCGCACCTTAATTGGGCGTTAGCAATATAGGAGTTTATATGAAAAAGTTGAGTGTTGTTCTGCTCTTATTGGTTTCAGTTTGTGTAAGAGCAAATGATGATATTCCAGAAATGAATGATAAAAATGGGTATGTTGAGCCCTTTCAAATGTTTGACGATGTGTATTATGTCGGTGATAAATGGGTTTCTTCTTACGCTGTCGAGACAAATACAGGGCTAGTTATTATTGATACGCTAGACTTCCCTTATTCCAAATGGATACCGATTAATCTTAAAAAGTTAGGGTTAGAGAAAAAGCCAGTTACGCATATTTTAGCTACTCACGGGCATTCTGATCATGTTGGTGGGGCACAATACCTTCAGGCGAAGTATGGCTCTATAGTTGTGATGACCTCAAAAGGTCATGAGCTAGCGAAAAAACAAGCAGAGAAGAGTGAGGGAGCCAATAAATTTTTGCCGCCTAATGTAGACTTTATTGTTAAAGATGGAATGACTCTCGAAATCGGAGGGAAGCCATTTAAATTTTATATTACACCAGGTCATACCGAGGGTGACTTTTCGCTGGATTTTATGGTGCAAGATAGCGGTGCACTATATCGTGCGTTTGTCGTCGGTGGGCATAGTTTGAGTGCCAAAAATCCAGAGTTAGCGAATCAATTTTTCAAAAGTATGGATAGAATCAGAGAGATTGCCCTAAAACCTCCTGTTGTAACTGTTAACCTAGCAAATCACCCACATAAAAATGATTTGTTCGCTAATCGTGATAAACGAAAAAACGGTGCAGAAATCAATCCATTTATAAGCAAGTCCAGCTTTTTTACATTTTTAGAGCAGCAGGAAAAATTAGCGAAAGAAAAATTAGTCAAGTAGCGAAATCGGTTAAACCTGAACATTAAATAAAATCACTGAAACGGGAAATATTGCTAACAAACAATTTAAGAGTGATTCAGCACGCTTGGCATTTTTGGTTTGGGTTAAGTTTAGTGATTACGGTGGTCTATTAAGTGTCGTGGTCGAGTGCTTCACACCTTAATTGGGCGTTATGCTACTTTATTGATATTGTGCCACCTGTTGTGTATTTTATATGTCACTGATATATGGAGATATACTATTAGGGGAATAAAATGAAAATGATATTTGTAGATGCTGAAAATGTAGGGTTGAAGTCTCTAGAGAAAATGGAAGCATCAGTAATTGATAAGGTGTTTGTGTTTTCTAAATTAGATTCAGTTAAGCTTGCTTGTGAGCATTCGTTGTATCTTCATTTATCGGGTTATCCTAATGGTTCAAATCAAGCTGATTTTTATATCATTGCTTACTTGTCACGGATTTTAAATTCTTTAAGTAAAAAAGAATTGAATTCAATTCGATTCGAATTGCTAACTAATGATGAAAGCTTAATTTCAGCGTTTGAGTTTCAATGCTCTCAGTTAGGAGCTGTGTATGAAAGTGTTAGGACTAAAGACGATACGGTTGTTCAGCTTCCTCCTGTGCTAGCACCAAAGCCCAAGCCCAAGCCCAAGCAACTGTCACCTGAAGATCGTATCTATGCAAACCTAAAGTCTCCTAAACCCCTTGATCCTGCATTTCAGAAGCAGCTTGGACTATCTAAATCTGTATTCTCTAAAGCAGTGAATGAGTTAGCAAAGTCAAAGAAAATCAGGCGATCTTCAGAAAGTAAGAAAAAATGGATGAGGTGCTAACAGTAGCATAACAAACAATTTAAGAGTGACTCCTAACGCTTAGCGATTTCACT
>NZ_SYUT01000066.1:0-1327 GCF_005146325.1 Vibrio genomosp. F6
AATGTATGGTACGCCCCGTTTTTGCAAATGATAAATCAAAAGTAACGGAGCTGGTTTGCGCTAATGTATTCGGAGTCTAATTGAGACTTTTTCTTTAGCCCCAGCTCCACGATGAGATCCGCGCCAGATTGTCCTCAAAAGCGTGAAAGCATTCTATGTTGCTGTTCTGTCCATCAGGTCTTCAATCTGGTGGTCTAACCGTTTTGTCATCTTTATTTATCATCTGCAAATCTGATTTAAACTCTTATTTCAAAAGCCTTATGAGTAACCATTACCGACCATGTTATCCGAGCCAACTTGTTAGCTAAAGCGACCAGTGCAACATTGAATGGTTTCCGTCGCTTCAAGTCAATGAGCCAAGACCCAAAGTAACGTTCTGCCGTCCCATCCCTCCAGATAACAGCTCTAGCTGCATGGACAAATAATTCTCTAAGTTCTTTGTTTCCTCGTTTGGATATCCCAAGCATTCTTGATTTACCACCAGTAGAATATTGATGCGGGGTTAAACCAATCCAAGCAGCAAAATTACGACCATTAGCAAAATCGTGAGGGTTCACAACCGCTGACAAACAACAAGATGCGGTCATTGGCCCAACGCCTGGAACACTTTGTAAAAGAGATAACAATTCATCATCTTTCAGCAAGTTTTCTAATTTCTTTTCCTGCTCTTTAATCCATGTATTCAACTGATTGTAATGATCTAACTGATCTTTAAGTTCCAAAACTAACATTGGTGGAACGGGTTCTTTATTGTCGGCTAGATACTGAAATAGGTTCTTCATATTGTGATGCCCTCTAGGGAAGCTAATTCCAAATTCTAGAAGGATTGACCCTATTCTATTCATACAAGCTGTTCTCTCTCTAATGTAACCTGTTCTGATTTTTCGAACGACGGTACATACTTGAGCTAATTCCGTTTTTGGAGAAACAAAGCGCATGTTAGGCCGCATTGAAGCTTCTGCAATTGCATCAGCATCAATGAAGTCATTTTTATTTGTTTTTACGTAGGGTTTAACATACTGAGCAGGCACCAATTTAACTTGATGCCCATAAGACTCACACCGTCTTGCCAACCAATGAGCACCACCACAAGCTTCCATCGCAACAATAACTGGTTCATGAACTGATAATAATTGAAGTAATTTTTGTCTGTTAAGCTTCTTTCTAAAGACTTCTCTGCCTGAATAATCATGGCCAATAAGGTGAAATGTATTTTTTCCTAAATCGATGCCGATAACGCGAATAGTAGTCATAATGGTCACCTTTATTTAACTGAACCTAACAATGTTAAGTTTAGCGTGTGGGTGGGGCGTACCATCTTATTAGC
>NZ_SYUT01000067.1:0-648 GCF_005146325.1 Vibrio genomosp. F6
CGTGATTTGTGTCTAACAAACAATTTAAGAGTGACTCCTAACGCTTGTCGATTTTACTCCGATTTGAAATTTGTGTTTACGGCGCAATGGTTTAGTCTGGGTTTTCTAGCGTTATCGCACCTTAATTGGGCGTTATGTAAATATCGATATCTAAAAGGAATGTCATTTCGTATAATGAATCTAATTACGACGTTTAAGGTTTGTTCATATGAAAATCATCACTTCAATAGCATTGTTTACATCATTACTATTGTCCCCATTAAGCTATAGTGCTACTCAAATTGATTCAAAAGACGCACCTTTCCATGAAGGTGAAGATGTTATTGCTTGTGGTACTTTAAAGGAAGTATCTCGCTTTAAGCGCGGGCTATACCTGAATATGGATGAACGTTTCCCTAAACAATCTCTAACACTTGTTGTATGGGAAGATGATCTGGCTGAATTTAAGCAAGAGCATGGTTCATTACAGCAATTGGTAAACCGTACTATTTGTGGCAAGGGCACTGTTATAGAGTACCGTGGGCGTAGCCAAATAAGTTTGTACAATGCATTTTCACTAAAGGTCGATGTGCGAAAGTAAATTTACATAACAAACAATTTAAGAGTGACTCCTAACGCTTGTCGATTTTACTTCGATTTGAAATTTGT
>NZ_SYUT01000067.1:1323-3961 GCF_005146325.1 Vibrio genomosp. F6
GCAATGGTTTAGCTTGGGTATTACAGCGTTGTCGCACCTTAATTGGGCGTTATGTGGTTGGAGAGAAATTATGAATCCATCAGCGGTTCTTGTTCATGTCCCAGATGTAGCGAAAGGGCTTGAATGGTACAAGAAAGCTTTTCCAGAAGCCGTTCCGGTTTACCATCCTGATTTTGACTTCACAGCGCTTGATCTAAATGGTTTCTCCCTAGAAATAGTCCAAGCAGATAAAAAGGTTGGTGCTGGTAAAAGTGGCACAGTTGTTTACTGGTCAGTAGATAACTTATGTATTGCACTGGCTCATTTTCAAAAACTAGGTGCGCGCCTTTATCGCGGACCAATGGAAATTGAAGATGGTCTTTCAATGTGCCAAGTTGAGGATCCATTTGGAAACTTAATAGGACTACGTGGGAAAACCACATAACAAATTGTTCAAGAGGGATTCGCAACGCGTGGCATTTTTACTATGCGTTGGTTTTAGTGTTTAAGGTGGCATGCGGCGGCATCGGTATTGCGTTGCTCACCCCTTAACAAGGCGTTATGCCTTTAGGAGAAAAAATGGCAGTTTCAATTGATTTAAGAGTTGGTACAACTCCCTTTGAGTTTTGGCATGAACTTGGAGAAGACCAGATAAATGTTATTAATTCCAAGGTTTTTGTTGAATCTAAAAAATTAGTATTGTCTTGTGAGGCTAAGCCAGTCGATTCCAATCAACTTTCCGATGCCAAGTCAATTTTTCGCAATCCAGATCAGGTAACACAAATAGTTATAACTGACGAAAGGATTTTGGAAAGGTTTGCTCGTTACGTCAATAACCACAGAGGTGAATTCGATTCTTGTGAATTGACAATAACTTTTGGAAACCGGAAGTACCATTATCCAGTAAAGGTTTCTAGACGTGAGCTTAGTGGGATGACGCTGCGAGTACAGGCATAACAAAGCGTTCAAGACGGATTCTCAACGCTTGGCATTTTCGGCTTACTTTGGGTTAAGTGTTTATGTCACAATGGTTTAGGTAGGGTGGTTGCGTTGCTCACCACTTAACGCGGCGTTATATAAATCAGCTAAGTTTATCGTATTGAAAGAAATAATTTGTTTTCACTAATTAAAAAAAGATAGTAAAAGTCCGCTTTCGATTACGCATCTAGATGAGCAAGCTCATCTTTTAGGTAAAGTATTTATAGCGGTATAAAGTGATGTTTGGATTATTCAGAAAAAAATCTCCTTTGGAGAAGCTCATTAAGCAAGACGGAATCGAGCATGCATCAGACAGGATCTCTGAAATTATCTGTGAAAAATTGGGGGCAAAGCATGTTGCGTACCAGTTCATTTTGGAAGAAGTAGAAGCTGCTAGCCAAGGTGATAGGGAAGCAATTGCTTTTGCAAGAGCTAGTGGAATCTCACCAGCACAATATAATGGAGCAATGAACCGCTCTTTTGCTGAAGTAGATGGACCGGACGGACCTCAGCAATTTCTACTTCATACATGTATGCAATTAATGTCAAATAAGACATTGATGGTTCAATTTAGAACTAAAGTTGCAGACAAAGTAATGAAGCGCTTTGGTATTGGAAAATATGAACTAGCGCATAAAGATTTTTCCCTTGATGATCTTATTGCTGAAAGTGCTAATTTGATAGTTGATACTGTCAACAAAAATGGCTTTGAAATGCTTAATAAGTCTGGTGCTATTGAGATGGTCAAAGAGACGATCTCAGGAATAAATGGTGATGTCAGTACATGTAGACATAATGTACTTGCTCTTTTAACACTAATTTCAGCCGCAAAATCAGCATTCGACGACAACGATAAAGGCTTAGCTAACTATCTCTCTCAGTGCTGCAAAGAACTAGTAGAAGCTATTTGGCAACTGCCAAATGAAGAATATAATGATCTAGAGTTTTCTCTAGTTGATTATTCGATTGAAACTATGAAGTCAATCGACCTAAGCTGACTATAGATACAAATAATTTATATAACAAAGCATTTAAGAGTGATTCCCAACGCTTGGCATTTTGGTGTCATCGTTGGGTTTTGTGTTTACGGTGGTATGGTTTAGTTTCGTGGTAGCGTTGCTCACACCTTAATGCGGCGTTATGTAAAGCGGGTAAAATAGGCATTATTCTGTTTATTCGCTCTCTCTAGCTATCGGTTTACATCCTCGTCAAAATCAGCCATTTCGGTCCCTATTCTTTGCCAAATTAGCCGTAAAACATGCCAAGGTTCGTGAGTTTCCTCATTCAGTTTCAGTGTTGGTTTGTGGTTGGTTTTGCGGGCTCAAAGTGTGGAAAGGGCAAGGTTAACGAAAGTCCCCATTTGCTGATGGTTTCTTTCGTTAGATTTCCCAGATTCAAAAGCATTTTTGGTCGCTGGTCATCACCATTTTTCGCGTGTTGAGGCTTGGTTTGTAACATTGCTGGCTCTGCAAATTCGTGAACACTGTTGGGTTCTTTTGCTTTGGCTATTTCTTCGGTCGTACAGACTTTAGTTTTCGTGGTAACTTTGGCTTATGTGGCTGAATTTACATAACAAAGCGTTCAAGACGGATTCCCAACGCATGGCGTTTTCGGATTACTTCAATTTAAGTGTATATGTCACAATGGTTTAGGTAGGGTGGTTGGCGTTGCTCACCACTTA
>NZ_SYUT01000067.1:4688-7146 GCF_005146325.1 Vibrio genomosp. F6
AGCTTTAGTGTATACGGCACAATATTTTAGGTAGGGTGGTTGGCGTTGCTCACCACTTAACGCGGCGTTAGTTGGTATTGGTTTCTTGGTTTAAGGTACAAGTTTCGTGGGTGTGGTTTGTGTTCGTTCACCGTATCTCGGCAAGCATCAAATCACCACTCTTGGATAAGAATTAAGGTTGCTTGCCTAATCAAGTTAGATATCTGGTTTGATTAACTGGCGTATCAGGTACATCAGTTTCAGTTACTTTGGTATGCAATGAACTCGCTTAGCTTCAAAATTGGTTGTGCTAAAGCAACGGTGGTCGTTAGGTTTTGGTCGTTCACTGCTTTTTATGCTGTACCTGTTTCTACGGTGGAACATCGAAACTTCAGAGTAATCTAACCAACTAACAATCTGTTCAAGACGGACTGCCAACGCTGGGCATTTTTGGTTCTTGTCTGGTACAGTGTTTACGGTGGTTTAGTTAGGTTTTTTGGTAAGTTGGCAGCCGCTTAACAGGGCGTTGATATGACCCCCTTTGTCAAATATAAACGTAGAAGTTTCTGCTCCCACATTTCAGAGCCTTTTGTTTATTTTGGGATAGTGTTAACGCATAGATGAAGCAAGTAATTTCGTCGGTTCTCATGCTGATATTCGTGGATTACCCATCTCTCGATGAGCAGAGCCTACCTTACTTGTTCCGTCGTGGCACCTGGCTTCAGTCTATGCTCGTGGTTCAATAAAGCGTGAGCTTTATTGCCGTCTTAACGCCGTCGGTGGTTGCGCCACACCCGATGCTTCATCCAATGCGATAACACTAATTCTTTTCTCATGCCGGTAGCCTTGCTATTCGAGCTTTTGGATCGGCTTCGCTTACGACGACTTCTCTTGCGATTGCCCAGATGTAAGCGATCATCTCTCGTGCTATTGCAGCGACGACGATATTTCTGTGTTTACCTTTTTGCAGTAAACGCTGGTAACGACGGCATAACCTTTGTTGTGCGTGCCAAGCAATATCGACAATCTCTTTCGGTAGACCTTCTTGTCTTCGTTGCAATTCAACTGAGATGTTTGCTTTGTGTTTATAAGTGTGAGCGCCCTCGATGAGTAATCGCCTCGCTCGACTATTACCACACTTGGTTAAACTGCCGCGTCGAGTTTTCCCACCGCTGGAACTTTCGGTAGGCACTAACCCTAGGTAAGCCATGAGTTTTCTGGGGTGGTCGAAACGGCGTAAATCGCCCAGTTCAGCAATGGTGCCGAGAGCGACGAGAAGTCGCACGCCCCGCATCGCTTGGATCGCTTTCACGACAGGATAGTAGCGCCAGTTTTTTACTTGATGGAGCAGCTCATTGTCCATCCGTTGTAACCTTTGCATTCGCTCACTGATGGTGATGATCATTTCTTGAAGCACTATTTGCTGGCTATGGTGAGGTAAAATGAGGTCTGTTAGCCACCGTAGATGTTTTTTAGACCAGTTATCGTTTACCGTCGCTTGAATGTTATTACGAAGAAGAAAGCCTTTTAGTTGGAACTTCGCATCTTTTAAGTCCTTCATGGCCGTTTCTCGGGCTCGGGAAAGATCGCGAATGGCTTCATCTTCCGCTTCGGGCACGTAAATAGGAGTCAGCTCTTCGGCCTTAAAAAGTTGAGCCAGCTTTGCTGCATCCCGTTTGTCAGTTTTTACTCGGTCGCCGGATTTCTTGGGAATAAGTGAAGGGGCGATAACATAACAACAGTGACCAAGACTGGTCAGTAAGCGGTATGTCCAGTACCCACATGGCCCCGCTTCATAAATGAAGTGAAGTGTGGCTTTTGGATATTTCGATTGCAACTGTTGTGCGAGTTTAATGAGGGCGGACTTATTGGACTTTATCCGTCCTAAATGCTCAGGTTTAGCCCCGCGTTGCTCTTGCAAGGTGGCGACTTGGATAAATGATTTATGCGTATCTAAGCCAATAAAAATTATGCTATCGTTATTCATGCTAGTCTCCAAATTTAGCTGTTTGACACACTAATTATGGCTCTGGCTTTAAGCTAACCCACGAAATTGGAGGCTAGCACCTCGTGGGGGTCATTATGTCTATGCTCTAGGAGGAAATTTGGCAGTAGTATCCGTGAAAAATTCTGAACATTATCAATGGGGCGAGCAGTGTGATGGTTGGCACCTAGTTAAGTCTCAGAACCTCAGTGTAATTCAAGAACGAGTTCCTCCTGGTGGCTCTGAGGTTCGTCACCTCCACAAGAAGTCAGAACAGTTTTTCTTTGTTATATCTGGCTGTGCGACATTAGAAGTAAACGGAGAAACTTTTGAATTACTCGAAAATCAAGGTTTTCATGTGGCAAGTGATACTCCACACCAATTGAGTAATCGAGGTCAAACAGACCTACATTTCGTTGTTACATCTACTCCACCAAGTCATGGGGATCGTGTTGAAGTACGAGCATAACAATGCGTTTAAGACGGATTCCCAAC
>NZ_SYUT01000067.1:7846-9159 GCF_005146325.1 Vibrio genomosp. F6
CCCAACGCTTGGCATTTTCCGCTTACTTTGAGTTAAGTGATTATGTCACAATGGGTTAGGTAGGGTGGTAGGCGTTGCTCACCACTTAACGCGGCGTTATACCGCAATCAGTCGTTGAGCCTTGTCATCGCTTTTCTGTACACATCGCTACGTTCGCGCTTGCCTACGGCTAAAACGGTAACAATAACTATATCGTCTTGCACTTTGTATACTAAGCGATAGCCAGATTGGCGTAATTTGATCTTATACATGTTGTCTGCGCCGGATAATTTGGAAGCCGGAACGTGTGGATTAGCTAAGCGCTCAATCAGTTTCTTCTTAAATTGCTGTTGCAAAGTAGCGCCGAGTTTTTTCCACTCTTTAAGTGCGCTACTTTTAAATTCAAGATTATAAGTCATCGATACTCACCGAAATGCTTGCTTCAGATTCTCGCTCTTTAGCTAAAGCAAGTAGCTCAATATCTTCAAGTTTGTCCATCATCATTTCGTATGCAGCAGCAGGTACACAGTAAAATGCAGGTTCATTTCGGTTTAGTACGGCGACTGGATCACCATAAGCGCTTGAAGCAACCTTCATTGGGTTCGCTTTAAACTCAGTAATACTTGCAGCAACATCAGCTAATATTCTAGCGGTCATTTAAAAGCTCCTTAAAGCGGTCTTTAATGTGGTCATTTTAGTTGCAAACAAGCGGCATAACAAGGTGTTTAAGACGGATTCGCAACGCTCGGCGGTTTCAGTTCAAAGTTTTGCATATGTGTTTATGGCACAATGTCGTGAGTTTTGGTGGTAGCGCTGCTCACCACTTAACACGGCGTTATGAGTACTATGGAGTATAGAGAATAATGACATTAGTGTCAGATTTAAAAAATATTGATGGGCTATTTACGACAACATTGCTGGTGCTATTTTTATCTGTAATAGCTCCCGGTATATTGGTTATCTATCTTTTTTTACCAGAGCTTTTTATTGAGTTGGATAGTATAAAATTCATTCTGTTTGCTGCGTCGCTAGGTTTACCAGTATTTGCATTAAATAGTTTTTTTATGCCAGCAGTCTTAGGTTTTGATGAGGACGAGGAGTATGATTTTCAGCAGGTAGGTGTGTTTGGTGGGATGTTATCCTCGTTTGTACTATATTCTTGCTTAATTATTTCGTATGTAGCCCAATTTACATTTGATACGTTTTTGTTGAGTGTGGTTGTATTCGAGGCTCTCTGGTTTGTTTTTAGTGCATTTTATTACTTTAAAGCTAAAAAGGTTAAAAATCTGTCGAAAGCGCACTCATAACAAGGCATTTAAGACGGATTCCCAACG
>NZ_SYUT01000067.1:9835-10930 GCF_005146325.1 Vibrio genomosp. F6
GGATTCCCAACGCTTGGCGTTTTCGTCTTTCTTCAATTTAAGTGTTTATGTCACAGTGGTTTAGACAGGGTGAGTGGCGTTGCTCACCACTTAATGCGGCGTTAGGCAAATAGGGTGCAGATGAGCAGTTAAACTCGCAATATCAGTCTCTAAGAGAGACTCATTTTTATGCCTGTCAAAAAGCTGTTAACAATTATGTTGATTACAGTAAAGGTTCTCTCTCGCCTTTGTTTTCTAATCGCTTGACGATCATTAGATATGCAAGGTAACATGCTTTAAATAAAGTATGGCGACCTTTATTGTTGAGCTGATTTACTTGTACATTTAGCTTTCAATGATGGAAGTAGGGGTACTATTACTTAATAGTTATTGAGTAAAAATAGGCACCATAGACAGTCGGCGCTGAGGTACACGACTGAAATCAGCAAAGTGGAGTTGCAATGGGAGGTTACTATTAACGATGAATCGGATTTACCGATTCAGAGCCTCATAAATAATTGAAAAAAATGAGATAAACTAGTGAACAAATTTATCAAATGTTTGGTTATCACAGCTGTGGCCTGCATGCTCTCTATATCATCCGCGAACGCAACTGAATTAACCCCTGAAATTAGAGGGAAAATGTATGCTAGCCTGGCTGTCTGTTCTAATTATTATGATGGAGTTAATAACATAAAGCATGATGCTATAGATTCTAGATTTCGAGATATGGAACTATATTTTTTAGAAAATTATGCAGATGGGTCTCCTGAACAAACAGAATCCCTCGCTTCAATAGCACCACAATTTGAACGTTTTAAAAAGATGCCTCCTGAGACATTAGATATGGTATGTGAAAGCATATACAAAATGCTGATAAAATAACGAAGTGCAATAGTAAATAGCTGATATTGTTGTTTTTGTCAATTGCAGATAATGTAGATTTAGTTTAGCTTCACCACATGCAGTGCTGTGTGACAATAAATCATAATTTGGCAAAGTCCTGCTGTTAAATCGAATGGATAAGTTTGCTCTACTGTTATTTTATACTCTTTCTATTTTCTAGCCGTATTATATACAGTGCTCCTATATAATATGCCTAACAAGAGACTATGG
>NZ_SYUT01000068.1:0-1753 GCF_005146325.1 Vibrio genomosp. F6
AAAGCCAGTAGATTTGTAGTCAATTCAGCACCTTGGCGCTAAATTTGGCTATGTCGTGCGGGCAATATAACAAAGCATTTAAGAGGGATTCTCAACGCTTGGCATTTTTGCATCTACTTCAAATTTAGTGTTTACGGTACAATACTTTAGGTCGGGTGGAGGCGTTGTTCACCCCTTAATGCGGCGTTGATATGACCCCCTTTGTCAAATATAAACGTAGAAGTTTCTGCTCCCACATTTCAGAGCCTTTTGTTTATTTTGGGATAGTGTTAACGCATAGGTGAAGCAAGTAATTTCGTCGGTTCTCATGCTGATATACGTGGATTACTCATCGTGAGATGAGCAGCGCCTACCTTACTTATTTCGTCGTGGCACCTGTCTTCAGTCTATGCTCGTGGTTCAATAAAGCGCGAGCTTTATTGCCATCCTAACGCCGTCGGTGTTTGTGCCACACCCGATGCTCCATCCAATGCGCTAACACTAATTCTTTTCTCATGCAGGCAGCCTTGCAATACGTGTTTTTGGATCAACTGCGCTAACGACCACCTCTCTCGCTATAGCCCAGATATAAGCGATCATTTCTCTCGCAATGGCTGCGACGACAACATTTCGATGTTTGCCTTTTTGTAACAATCGTTGATAGCGGCGACACAACCTTTGTTGGGCATGCCAAGCAATATCTACAATTTCTTTGGGCAGCCCTTCTTGTCGCTGTTGTAGTTCGACGGAGATATTTGCCTTGTGCTTATACGTATGTGCGCCCTCAATAAGCAACCGTCGTGCTCGACTGTTTCCGCACTTGGTTAGGCTACCTCGTTTAGCTTTTCCGCCACTGGAGTTTTCAGTAGGTACGAGGCCGACATAAGCCATAAGTTTTCTGGGATGGTCGAAGCGACGTAGATCACCTAGTTCGGCAATGGTGCCGAGAGCAACAAGTAGTCGCACGCCCCGCATGGCTTGGACGGCTTTGACAACAGGGTAGTAACGCCAGTTTTTTACTTGATGTAACAACTCGTTATCCAACCGTTGTAATCTTTGCATCCTCTCACTGATGGTGATGATCATCTCTTGCAATACAATCTGTTGGCTGTGATGGGGAAGAATGAGGTCGGTTAGCCACCGTAGATGCTTTTTAGACCAGTTATCATTCACCGTTGCTTGTACATTATTGCGTAGAAGAAAGCCTTTGAGTTGGAATTTTGCATCCTTAAGGTCTTTCATCGCGGTTTCTCTAGCCCTTGATAAATCTCTTATTGCCTCATCTTCAGATTCAGGAACATAAATAGGTGTTAGCTCTTCAGCCTTAAAAAGTTTGGCAAGTTTTGCTGCATCTCTCTTATCTGTTTTGACTCTATCCCCTGATTTCTTAGGAATAAGGGAAGGGGCGATGACACAGCAGCAATGCCCAAGACTGGTGAGCAATCGGTATGTCCAGTATCCACACGGCCCAGCCTCGTAGACAAAATGAAGTGTGGCTTTCGGGTACTTAGATTGCAATTGCTGTGCGAGTTTAATTAGTGCGGACTTGTTGGACTTTATCCGACCCAAATGCTCAGGTTTAGCACCACGATGCTCTTGCAAGGCGGCGACTTGGATAAATGACTTATGCGTATCTAAGCCAATGAAAATTATGTTATCGTTATTCATGCTAGTCTCCAAATTTAGTTGTTTGACACACTAATTATGGCTCTGGCTTTAAGCTAACCCACGATATTGGAGGCTAGCACCTTTCGTGGGGGTCATTATGTCTATG
>NZ_SYUT01000069.1:0-21475 GCF_005146325.1 Vibrio genomosp. F6
ACAGATACAGATACAGATATTTTAAAGTAAATTGTCACAAGTAACATGCTTTAAAGACATAATTAACGCAGGCTCGATCAACATGAGCTGCTTCCCCTAGACCCAAAACGGGATCAGTTTTGGGTCTTTTTTTATAACCGAGAAAACAAGTTCATCAGCTGCGTTAATTGAACATCAAAAGCAGAAGTTATAGTGGCTTACCACTACTCTTCGTTATCTACGAGTCTAATACCGTCTTTATCAATGGTAATTTTACCCTGCTTGTAAAGACCGCCAATTGTCTTTTTAAACGTACCTTTACTTGTTCTAAACGCAGAGAAAATCGCATCTGGTGATGATTTATCATTCAATGGTAAAAACCCATCGCGTTTCGCTAGTAAATCTAAAACTTTTAAGCTCAAGTCGTCCATCTTAGCAACACCAATTTTCTGCAAAGAAAGATCGATCTTGCCATCTTCACGCACATCTTTGATGTAGCCTTTCAGTTTTTTACCAATAAACAACTTACCGATCACTTCTGAAGGGAAGATCATTCCCCAGTGTTCGCCATTAATAATCATCTTGTAGCCAAGCTCACTGCGCTCAGCGACTAATAAATCAACTTGCTGATTACGTTCATAGCTAGCAGGCGTATTATCCAACCACTTGTTAAACTTTGTTGTACCAACAATACGGCTTGATGCTTTATCAATATACACATAAACCAAAATAGTTTGGCCTTCGCGTAACGGCCCACGCTGCTCACTGAATGGGATCAGAAGATCTTTACTTTTCACACCCCAACTAACAAATGCGCCCGTGCTGTTTACGCCTTCGACCGTCATTAATCCCCATTGACCAACCTGCGCGATAGGTGTTTCTGTAGTCGCAGCCAACTGGCTATCAGAATCAATGAACAGAAATACGTCAAGCATGTGACCAATTTCAACATTTTCAGGAGCAAACTTTTTAGGCAGTAATACCGTTCCGTAATCGTCAGCATCCAGGAAAACCCCAAAATCTGCCAGTTTTACCACTTTTAAGCTGTTTATTTGACCAACATTAATCATCAAAATTGTCTCTTTTCAAATTTGCGGTGATTATACGTGATCTCTGGTATCCTTTCGCTAGTTTCACTCATAAATTTCATATCTGTAAGGAGTTATCGTTGATCACCGTCGACAAACATGACGCTATTACTCTCAAAATTAACCATGCGATGGCTAAAACTAAAAAATTAGACATGGATATGTATCTTTTTGTCCCTGGTGAATTGGGTTTAACTCCTGAAGTTCTGTCTGAGAGTGGCTTTTACTTCAATGCCATGACTCAGAAACGCGCCTACTATAGTGATAAAACGCTGTTGCCGCTTGTTCATAGCCGACTTGCAAAACGTGGGCGCTTATCTACCACTCAGTACCGTGTCAGCTTGAGCTTATTCGCCTATCAATATGTGATTGCCCTCGATAAGGCGGTAAATAGCTTAAACAAAACCGAACGAGAAGATGTCTCGGCTGAAGAAGTAGATGAAGTAATCGAACTTGCTTTAGACATATTAAAACGTTTACGCCGTGGTATTCCATTTGAAGAGAATTTGAAACGTTATTATGCCAATGTCGATAACTACCTTTCTTGGTATACAGAACAACGCTTTCTCTCCTTAGTCGCTCATATGCCTAGGGGTAATGAGTACTCAACTATCAAGGAACGTCTCATTGTGCTATGCGAAAAAGAGACCGTTCACCGTAAATTAAACGATTACAACTCGAAAAAAGTTCGTGAAGATGTGACGCGATTAAGTAATAAAATGCGTCTATTGCGCAGGTTGATAGAACACCCAATCATCTTAAAAGAAAAAACCATCTCTATGGGTAAGAATGTTAAACGTGCGGTGAAAGGTGTGGCGACAGGTTTGGTGATGGTTTTTGTTACCACCATCGCCATCGTTGCGCGAGACTTCCTCGGTGAAATCACCGCATCGTTCATCGTTGCGATGTCGTTTATCTATGCGTTACGTGAAATATTCAAAGATGATTTGCGTGATATTCTTTGGCGCTGGATGCGTAAAGGCAAGCCTAAATGGAAACGCCGATACTTCGACCCAACAACAAACAAAGCGGTAGGACAGAAGCTAGAGTGGCTTGATTACACCAGCTTTTCAAAATTGGCAGACCGTATCCAGCAGATCAGAAGAAAACGTGTCGTTCAACGTGAAGAGCAGATATTGCATTATCGTTCACAGACAGAGATGTCGACGTCAAGATTTATGAGTGGTTACGAAGAAACACGCGAAACGATCCAAGTCAGTCTTAGAGAGTTAACTCGACTCATGGATAAGGGTTCAAACAAAATCTATCAACTCAATGAAGGTCAAGTCAGTAAAGAGTCCGTCGAAAAAAGACACTTGCTCAACTTAATCATTAAAGAGAACAACCATGATGGTGAACCGAATTATTATCGCTGGAAAATCATCATGAATCGCTCAAAAATCGTCGATATTGAACAAGTCAAAGTAAGCTAAGTGCTTTGTAAACTAAGTACTTTGTAAACTAAATGCTTTGTGCTTTGTAAACTAAGCGCTTTCTTTGAGCTTGTTATTTTCTTAGCTCGCTAGTTTTGAGCTAACTGGACACTTTCTTCAAAGAGAGGGTCAATAAAAATTCTGCCATGGGTTCATCACCATGCAAACTTGGACAAGTGGCAGTGATTTTTACATCTTGGTTTACCCTCTCTCCGCTACCTATGGTTTCATCTAGCATTTGATCAATTAAATCTCCATCCTCACAATAAAAGTGAACATCAGCTTCTGGGCGCTTTAAAAATTTCGCTTCAACCCCTTTGAAAGCAAGAGAGATTTTTTCTCCTCGCTGCTGGGCTTTCTCCATTGCGAGGAACCCGCCAGCCACGTCAGCACCAACGGCCAACACACCAAAATACATACTACTAAGATGATTTTTAGTCCGTCGCTTTAATGGGATCCTTACTTCGACACTGCGTTCATTCAGAACCAATAGTTTCGGGTGGCATAACCAAATCATTGGCACTTTAAAGAAACCAAAGAGGTTTAAGTACATATTCGCTTTTTGCAACGGGGATAACATATCGACTCACTATTAGAATAAGTTGTCAGACCAGTTAAGCGAAGAAAAACGATATTGTCAAAGAAATGTTAAAAAAAGGAGATATAAACAGCAGTTCATATCTCCTTCGCTTTTTAAACTTGATGGTAGTGATAGCCCATTGATTCATCGTTCTAAGAGTCTATAAACTACCATTACGAACTAGGCATTAGCCAAAACGTTACATTGTCACCACAACATTCAAGCCTTGATATTTGAGTAGATGCCTTTGAAGCTCGGGATACTCTGATAATGCTTGCGTTACAACTTGCACTGGTTTGCCAACCTTTTGGGCCGCCTCAATTACCAATGACAACATATCTAACACCGCATCATTCTGTGGATCAAACAGATGTTCATTCGTCTCATTGGCTTTATCTACACCCAAGGTAAATTGAGTCAAATGTTCAACATTCACTACGACACCATAAAATAACTCTAATAACCGAGGAGCAAGCATTACCGAAGACGGAACATCGCACGAAAAACAGAGGTTTATTGCCTCGTTCTGACTCGAAATATCTAAGCTTTTCAGCTGTTCTATGATCTGTTGCGCTTCATCAAGAGTGCGGACAAATGGAATGACAACATCAACATTCATCCCTTTCTCAACGAGAGATTTAATCACGTTGCACTCTAATGAAAATGCATGTGAATACGCATCAGAGACAAAACGAGACACGCCTCTTAGGCCAAGTGAAGGGTTGATTTCATCTTCTTCCACTTGTCCACCAAGTAGTGATCGAAATGCGTAGCTATCATTGCTGCTTAAACAGACTTTCACTACGTCATGTTTGTCTGTTTTAGCCATTAAGATCTCAGATGACAAGGTCTCCACAAAATGCTCGTCAACACTCATCCCAAACAAAATCGCATCAAGAGCGCCAACTTCTATATCCGTTAAATCACCTTTAACCTGAGCAATCGATGGGTGATAAAAAACCTTCTCCATCATTAGCTCTGATAGAGAAACATATAAGTAGTCCGAATCTTGGCTGTCTGCGTATGAAGGCAACACATCCCCAAGTTTAAATTCTGGATGAGTAGTACCTTGATCGACTTGCTTCATTATGGCTCCGATATTTGATTTATTACCTGAAGGAAAATACCGATAGCGCCAAGTGAATTCAAGCAAAACACCATGATTTAGCTCTAACTCAACAATAAAGCACCGATTAATCCACGAATGACCAATAAGATTGCCTCTAAAGAGTTTATTCCTAAGAATAATTCCGTTATCTTTACCGCTTCGCAATAAAAGACAAGCAATCACATGCCATTAAAAACTGATGAATTGAGAACCCAAGCACTTGGGCCTATGCCGACTCCAGCCGAGCTTGGAAGTGCTTACCCTATCACTGACGATGTTGCTGAACGTATTGCTCAGTCTCGCAGACAAATTGAAGACATTCTTACTGGTCGAGATAATCGACTTTTGGTCATTGTTGGACCATGCTCTGTTCACGATACCGATGCCGCTCTAGACTATGCTCAACGTCTAAGTTCTATCCAAGAACAATATTCAAAAGAGCTCTTTATCGTCATGAGAACCTACTTTGAAAAACCACGCACGGTGGTAGGTTGGAAAGGTCTAATTACTGATCCAAACCTAGATGGTTCTTATGCACTGGAAGCTGGGCTGCACAAAGCACGTAAACTCTTACTTGATATTAATACGCTAGGGCTTGCGACAGCGACTGAATTCCTTGACATGATCACAGGCCAATACATTGCTGATTTAATCACTTGGGGTGCTATTGGTGCACGTACAACTGAATCGCAAATCCACCGTGAGATGGCATCTGCGCTATCTTGTCCTGTTGGTTTTAAAAATGGCACCAACGGCAACGTAAAAATTGCCATTGACGCTATTCGCGCGTCGCATGCATCTCACTACTTCTACTCTCCAGATAAGAATGGCCGCATGACGGTTTATCGCACCAGTGGTAACCCGTATGGGCACATTATTCTTCGCGGTGGTGACACTGGGCCGAATTTCGATGCTCAATCGGTTGAAGCCGCATGCAACAAGCTTGCAGAGTTTGATTTACCTGCGCGTCTAATTGTTGACTTTAGCCACGCAAACTGTGAAAAACAGCACCGTAAACAACTCGAAGTAACACAAGATATTTGTGATCAAATCACATCTGGAAGCACTTTTGTTGCAGGGATCATGGCTGAAAGCTTTATTGAAGAAGGCAATCAACCAATGACCGATATCAACAATCTTGAATATGGCAAATCAATTACCGACCCTTGTATTGGTTGGAATGACACTGTTCAAATGCTTGATATGCTATCTACTGCAATTAAAACCCGTAAATAAAACTGAGGATAATTTTTATGCCTTCTTTTGATATTATTTCTGAAGTTGAAAGCACAGAACTTCGTAACGCTGTTGATAACGCAAACCGTGAACTTGCTACTCGTTTTGATTTTAGAAATGTTGAGGCGTCATTCGAATACAAAAGCGACGTTGTTACCCTTTCTTCGCAAGATGACTTCCAACTTAAGCAGATGCGCGACATTCTACGCAGCAACCTAACTAAACGCGGTGTGGATGCTAAAGCGATGGAAGCAAAAAAAGCGGATCAAACGGGCAAAAACTGGCACCAAGATGTCATTTTCAAACAAGGTGTTGAAACTGATATCGCGAAAAAGATCATCAAAGCCGTAAAAGATGCAAAAATCAAAGTTCAAGTTGCTATTCAAGGCGAGAAGATGCGCGTAACAGGTAAAAAACGTGACGATCTACAAGAAGTTATGGCATTGGTTCGCGGTGGTGATTTCGGTCAACCGTTCCAATTTGACAACTTCCGCGACTAATTACTTCTGTAATAGTGGTTTGCAATAAGTTGGCACCTAGCCTTTAGAAAAAGAGCTTGGTACTGGTTATAAACAAAGAGGGAGGCACTTGATTGTGCCTCCCTCTTTGTTTTTCTATTCCACGTGAGCAACACTTAAGTAAAAGTGACTTCAAAACTGGTTTACGGTCAACATCGGCCCAAAGAGAGCAAGCTATCACTTCCAATTAGCAATGAACACTCGTTCTTCTTCGGTACAAAAACGCAGATTCGCAAGTTGTCTTGTTTCGCTTTGGCTATTCTCTCGGACAAATCAGCAGCAGTTGCATATTGCTCGCGTTCAGCATCTCTCCGTGATAAATCAATAAAATCATAGGGACACGCTTTAGGGTATAGAATCAGTTCCGCTTGTTGCATTAGTCGCAATGCCTTGATCGTCAAAAGCTCTACATCATCACCAAACTCTATCCATGTGCAGCTACCTGCGCTGTCTAATTCTTGTTTAATCGCGATTTGGTATAGTGATTCTAGCTGTTCTCTGCTCACTGATGATTCAACGCGAGAGTCAGACAAGAACGATTCCCAGAATTTTCGTCTTTCTGTGACACTAGGAAACTCTTTCTTAATAGAATTACGTTTTGATGCGCCAAATTCTGCGAGTAGAGATAAATTCTGTGGCAGTACTGATTCTAATTTTTCACGAATGTTTCTCACTAAAATAGGAGAAGCGCCACCACTCGATATCGCAATTTGGATTCGCCCACGGTTCACCATAGACGGAGTAATGAAATCACAGAAGGGTAAATCGTCAACCACGTTTACAAGAATACCCATTTTTTTTGCATCTTTATGAACCTGATGATTTAAGGATGGATTATCGGTTGTTGCCCATACTTGTATATACTGCTTGGTCATAATTTCACTGGAATAAAAATTTTGAATCCATGAACAACGCTCTGCATCCACAAGGGACCTCAAGTAAGGCTCTAACTTGGGTGATACGACAGTAACCGATGCCCCTGCCCTCAACAGTGAATCAACTTTTCTGCATGCAACCTCTCCTCCACCCACAACCAAAACAGGTTTATCAACCACATCCAAAAACAGTGGAAAATATCGCATTGCTACTCCTAAGCTTTGTAAATAACTATTCACTTATGCTACCAAAAACAGTGCATTCTAAGCAGCCCATTATCTCTTAATAAACTATTTAAGACTAAATTTTCAATAGTTCCTAGATTGTCTCACTAGAATACGACTGTCAATTAACCAGTAACACCATTGAAACAATCAATATGAACGCAATTATTCTAACGCACTAATGGAGTGCTCAGTTGCACTATTTACATTCAGTTAACATTTCGTCATCCTAACATCTGTTCGGTTTTGTGATTTCTCTCAAAAATCTTTTTAAATTAAATGTTTGAGAAAACATAAATCCTTACCTACGCTTATAAGTGATTGATTTTTAATCGCGCTCAAAAAGCCGAAATCAATCATAAAGGATATAACGTAATCATGATAAGTAAGTTGTATCAGGTATTACCTGGTTTAACATGGATCATACAGGATGGATACAAATGACAAATAAACTCACTCTTCTTGCTACAGTCGTCGCTGCTTCTTCTGCCATGATGGCAACATCAGCATCAGCAGCAGATAGCACTCTGGAAAAAGTCAAATCACAAGGTTATCTAACTTGTGGCGTAAGTACTGGTCTTCCAGGGTTCTCTAACCCAAACTCAAAAGGTGAATGGGAAGGAATCGATGTCGAATATTGTCAAGCACTGGCAGCTGCTGTTCTTGGCGATAAAACAAAAGTTAAGTATGTTCCTTTAACGGCAAAAGAACGTTTCACCGCTCTCCAGTCTGGTGAAATCGATGTATTGTCGCGTAACACCACATGGACTCTTCACCGTGATACGGCTCTTGGTTTAAACTTCGTTGGCGTAAACTACTACGATGGTCAAGGTTTCATGGTCAAAAAAGATCTTGGCTTAACCAGTGCTAAAGAACTGGATGGTGCTTCTGTATGTGTTCAATCTGGTACCACTACAGAACTTAACCTAGCCGATTATTTCCGTAACAGCGGAATGTCATACAAACCGGTTGTATTTGATACTGCCGCGCAAACATCTAAAGGTTTTGATGCAGGTCGTTGTGATGTACTTACGACAGACCAATCAGGTCTTTACGCCCTTCGCTTGAACCTTAAAGATCCAAGTTCAGCGCAAGTTTTACCTGAAATCATCTCTAAAGAGCCTCTTGGACCGGTTGTTCGTCAAGATGATGACAAATGGTTTAACGTGGCAAAATGGACACTCTCTGCAATGATTAATGCCGAAGAGTATGGTATTTCGTCTAAAAACGCAGATCAAATGCTGAAATCTAAAGATCCAAACATCAAACGTATTCTTGGTGTTGATGGTCCTAAAGGTAAAGGTCTTGGCATTCGTGATGATTGGGGCTACCAAGTAATCAAACAAGTGGGTAACTATGGTGAAAGCTTTGAACGCACCGTTGGTACAGGTTCTCCTCTAGCTATTTCACGTGGCGTAAACGCCCTATGGAATGCTGGTGGCTTCATGTACGCTCCACCTATCCGCTAATTCAGTTTGGATATGTTATTGAAGGGCGGTGGAATGCCGCCCTTTCCTAAATGGATTTGAGGTTAATGTTGTATGAAACCTAATAATAATGTACCAAGTATGCAGGCAAAACCAACTGCTAAGAGTGCAAACCTATTTTATAACCCCACCTTTCGCTCAGTTATCTTCCAAATACTTGCGGTTGCTGCACTGCTTTTTTTTGGATACACCATTGTAAATAATGCTTTAACCAATCTTGATGCTAGAGGTATCGCGACTGGCTTTGGTTTCTTATCTGAAGAAGCTGGATTTGGTATTGGCTTAACACTTGTTGAGTACGATGAAACATTCTCTTACGGAAGAACATTTGTTGTCGGTCTTTTGAACACGGCTTTAGTTTCTGTTCTTGGTATTATCCTTGCCACAGCCATCGGTTTTACTGTCGGGATTGCCCGGTTATCGAATAACTGGCTAGTTAGCCGTTTCGCAGCCATCTATATTGAAGTTTTCCGTAATATACCTCTACTGCTGCAAATATTCTTTTGGTACTTTGCTGTACTTCAAGCGCTGCCATCTGCTCGTCAAAGTATGAGTTTAGGGGAAGCAATCTTCCTCAATGTTCGTGGCTTATATTTCCCCGCCCCAATATTTGAACAAGGTAGTGCTTTTGTAATCGCTGCTTTTATCGCTGGTATCATTGCGACATTGTTCATTAGTATTTGGGCCAAAAACAAGCAAAAACTCACCGGTCAACAAACGCCTTTATTACGAATCGCTTTTGGTTTATGTATTGTCATTCCGACGATCATATTTTTTGTTATGGGACAACCTATCACGGCTGAATACCCTGAATTAAAAGGGTTCAATTTCCGTGGTGGTATCAGCATTATTCCTGAACTTGCGGCCTTAATGCTCGCACTAAGTATCTATACCGCTTCGTTTATTGCCGAAATTGTACGATCAGGGATTAACGCCGTTAGCCATGGACAAACTGAAGCGGCCATGTCTTTAGGTTTACCTCGAGCAAGAACCTTAAAGTTGGTTGTTATTCCTCAAGCTCTGAGGATCATCATTCCACCATTGACCAGTCAATATTTGAATTTAACCAAGAACTCATCTCTTGCGATGGCTATTGGTTATCCAGATTTAGTTTCGGTTTTTGCAGGGACAACCCTCAACCAAACAGGGCAAGCGATTGAAATCATTGCAATGACAATGGGTGTTTATCTCACATTGAGTATTTTGACATCCGCATTGATGAATATCTATAACCGCAAAGTTGCTTTGGTGGAGAGATAAGATGAGCATACATGAATTTCAACCAAGCCTTCCACCACCTGCAAACACTGTCGGTGCGGTAGGTTGGCTTAGAAAAAACCTTTTTAACGGTCCTGTTAACTCAGTTGTGACTATTGTTTTGGCCTATTTAGGCTTCTCTTTGATTTGGGCAATATTTGACTGGGCAATTCTCAATGCCGATTGGCTTGGAAGCACCCGAGATGCTTGTACCAGTGATGGCGCATGTTGGGTGTTTATCAGCGTTCGTTGGGATCAATTCATGTTCGGTTTTTACCCAGAAACTGAACTGTGGCGACCTCAACTTTTCTATGCAACGTTAGCTCTTTTCGTTGGCTTACTTGCCTACGAAAAAACACCAAAACGACTTTGGATCTGGTTAGTTTTCGTTAACCTATACCCATTCTTTGTTGCTGGTCTACTTTATGGTGGCGTGTTTGGCCTTGAAGTCGTTGAAACCCATAAATGGGGTGGCTTACTGGTTACGCTTATTATTGCTTTAGTGGGAATTGTCGTTTCCTTGCCTATCGGTGTCGCTTTAGCACTGGGGCGTCGCTCTGAAATGCCTATTATACGAAGCATGTGTACCATCTATATCGAAGTGTGGCGTGGTGTTCCGTTAATTACGGTGCTGTTTATGGCTTCAGTAATGCTGCCACTGTTTTTGTCCGAAGGGTCTGAAACAGACAAATTGATTCGAGCATTAATCGGGGTAGTTTTATTTAGTGCTGCCTATATGGCGGAAGTGATTCGTGGTGGCCTACAAGCCATTCCAAAAGGCCAATATGAAGCCGCAGATGCTTTAGGTTTAAGCTACTGGAAAAAAACGGGGTTAATCATTCTCCCACAGGCGCTTAAAATCACTATTCCATCTATTGTAAATACCTTTATTGGTTTGTTTAAAGATACCAGTCTCGTACTCATCATCGGTATGTTTGATGTACTTGGTATTGGTCAAGCCGCAAACACTGACCCTGAATGGTTAGGGTTTTCAACCGAAAGTTATGTATTTGTCGCGTTAGTGTTCTGGGTGTTCTGTTTTAGCATGTCGAGATATTCGATATGGCTTGAAAACAAACTTCACACCGGCCACAAACGATAATTAAAAAGATCAAGGACGTATTATGACGCAGCAACAATCGAATACAAATGATAGTCAAGAGTTGATGATTGAACTCAAGGATATGAACAAGTGGTATGGTGAATTCCATGTACTAAAGAACATTAATCTTGAGGTTCGTAAAGGCGAAAAAATCGTTATCTGTGGCCCTTCTGGCTCTGGTAAATCAACGATGATTCGTTGTATTAACCGACTTGAAGAGCACCAAAAAGGGCATATTTTTGTATCAGGAAATGAATTAACCGAAGATTTAAAAAATATCGAAGCCGTACGAAAAGAGGTTGGGATGTGCTTCCAGCACTTCAATTTATTCCCACACTTAACAGTACTTGAAAATTGCACCCTTGCGCCTATTTGGGTTAAGAAAATGCCTAAAAAAGAAGCAGAAGCAATTGCAATGAAGTATTTAGAGCGTGTTAAGATCCCAGATCAAGCCGACAAGTACCCTGGTCAACTTTCTGGTGGTCAGCAACAACGTGTAGCTATTGCTCGTTCTCTCTGTATGAGTCCTCAAGTTATGCTTTTTGATGAACCGACCTCTGCACTCGACCCTGAAATGGTTCGTGAAGTGTTGGATGTTATGGTTGAACTTGCAGATGAAGGTATGACAATGCTCTGTGTTACTCACGAAATGGGTTTCGCGAAAGAGGTGGCCGACCGAGTAATCTTCATGGATGCTGGAGAAATTATTGAAGAAAATAACCCTGTCGATTTCTTCGAAAATCCACAATCTGATCGAACTCAAAATTTCTTAAGTCAAATATTGCACCACTAAACCTGTTGCAGGCGGTAAAACTTAAGAGAGGCATGTAAAGTGCCTCTCTTTTATTTTCCTCATAAGCTCATAGACTTATAATGGATGAAATATGATGTTACATCTTAGCTAACACTTAACCTTTTATTTTTATTATTATTTTATTTAAGAACAACACTAAAAAGACTTGATTTTTTGAACTTTCAGCCCCATAACTGTTCATATAAATATTAAGTCACCCTATCGAGGAAGATTATGAACAGCCCAATGGTATCTCGCTCATCAAGCGTAGAGAGCACATTAGAAACAAACAAAGTACTTAAAAATACTTATTTCCTACTATCAATGACGCTAATCACAAGTGCCATTGCTGCCGTTGCGACTATGGCGATGCAAATGTCATCAATGATGGCGCTAGTAATGCAAGTTGCTGCAATCGGTATTCTATTTTTTGTTATGCCAAAAGCCGTAAATTCATCGGCAGGTATTGTGTGGACCTTCGTATTCACTACTTTAATGGGTGGTGCTCTTGGTCCAATGCTAAATCACTACGCAGCGATTCCAAACGGCCCTAGCCTAATCGCACAGGCTCTTGGTTTAACAGGTTTAGTTTTCTTATCTTTATCTGCATACACAATCACGACTAAGAAAGATTTCTCTTTCATGCGTAGCTTCTTGATTGCTGGTCTTATTGTTGTTATTGCAGCAGGTTTGATCAATATCTTTGTTGGTTCAACAATGGCTCAACTTGCAATCAGTAGCATCTCTGCAATGGTATTCTCTGGTTTCATTCTATTTGATACTAGCCGTATTGTTCGTGGTGAAGAGACAAACTACATCAACGCAACAATCTCTATGTATCTAAATATTCTGAACCTATTCATTAGCCTGTTGAGTATTCTTGGTATCACCAACAACGACTAATGACTTAATTGATATGACTAAGCCCAAGGCCAAAACCTTGGGCTTTTTTGTATCAGCAGAAAGATGTGCTTGAGAAGTTGACCTCGGCTGCGCTACCCTATCTGATAACTATTTAAATACCTGTTAAACATTAGTGGAATTACCATGCTTGAATTCAACGGCAAAACTATCGAAACTGACGCTCAAGGTTATCTGTTAGATTACACACAGTGGAGCGAAGATTTGATCCCACATTTAGCTAAAGAAGAAGGCATCGAACTAACGGATGCTCACCTTGAAGTTATTCTATTTGTTCGAAAGTTTTATGAAGAGTTTAAAACATCTCCAGCAGTGCGTATGTTGGTTAAAGCGATAGAAAAAGAACATGGTCCTGAAAAAGGCAACAGTAAGTATCTTTTTAAACTGTTCAAACAAGGCCCAGCAAAGCAAGCGACAAAATTAGCAGGGCTCCCAAAACCAGCGAAATGCTTATAAAACAAGTTTCGATAAGCTCTCGGGATTTTTAAATAATACTGTAGACCGTTCTACAGTATTTCGAACCCCTTTATATTGCATTCTTCCTCACGATCTAGTGGACCACTTCTGATGATTGAATCAACGGTTGCTGATTTAGGCCCATGTGCTAGCCACTTTGCAAACACCTCAATATTATCGCTTTGCCCACAAACCATAACTTCGACACTACCATCATTTAAATTTTTAGCGTACCCAGTCACATTACATTCCAGCCCTTGTCTTGATGTGTAATATCGAAAACCTACGCCTTGAACCACACCAAATACGATAAACCTTTCACATTTTTGAGTCATCTAAACACCTATTTTGTCAATTGAGTGCTATATTTCACGAGTCTTTATACCTACTTTCTGTTGTAGGTTTTTACCATTTAAATTAGAGCATAGCACTATGAAAGAGATTCCATTCCGCTGGATTGATAAATATCTTATACACCTTAAAATTCAAGAAAAATTCTACCTACTTTTCTTATTACCGGTACTTGCTCTGGTGATTCTCTCTTTCGTGCTCAGTAGTTCCGCAGACTCTATGCTTAATCAACAAGCTCAAGATGAACTAATGCTGACCAAAAACTTAATCGAAGCTGGAGAACTCACTCGCGCGGAAGTAAACAATTTATTAAGTAATTCAGAAACAATTCAGATTGGTAATGGTGTTGGTTCTGTGTCAGTAATGGACGGGGCGTTTAGCATCGTCGCATCTCACAATCTAACGTTGTGGGCTTCACTTTCAACCACTCACTTAGTCATTATTTTTGTCGCTTTATCTCTAATAGCTCTCGCGGTTTACTACATCATGACCTTCATTGGTGGTGCTATGTTTACGATGAATAAGGCTCTAAGTGTTCTAGCGAGTGGTAATTTAACTGAGCGCATGAACTTTTTCTTAGTACGAGACGAATTCAGTACTATCGCTATTGCTATTGCTATTGATAAAGTCGCTGAACGCGAACAAAAAATGGTACTTTCGATTCAAGAGTCTGTTGCACTTATGCAGCAAATTAGCTCTGATTTGAATTTATCAACACAACAAAGTTCCGACGTTTCCAACACTCAGCAAGAGCACCTGAACTCTCTAGCGAGTGCGACCGAAGAGATGGCCTCTACAATCCGTGAAGTTGCTAACCTTGCACATGATTCCAGCACACAAACAGAAGATGCTCGCAGTGTTGCCCAAGGCGGCCAGGTAAAAGTGAGTACGACTCTTGAGTCGATTTCGAATTTATCAAACGAGATCACTTCGGCTTCTCAAGCGGTTGAAGAATTGGACGCGAATGCTGCGCAAATTGACGAAGTTGTCACAACCATTAATGCTATCTCCCAGCAGACTAATTTACTTGCGTTAAATGCCGCAATCGAAGCTGCTCGTGCTGGTGAACAAGGGCGCGGGTTTGCGGTTGTTGCTGATGAAGTAAGAGCGCTTGCCGGTCGAACCCAACAAGCGACCGTCGAAATTCAAAGTATGATTGAATCATTGCAGCGCAACAGCCAATCTTTGACTCAATTGATGGAAGTGACGGTTAACAATGCAAATGAAGGTCAATCCTTAATGGCTGAAGTTAATGAAGAGATAGGCCACCTTGCAGACAAAAACCAGTCTATTTCTGATAGTAGCGTTCAAATCGCGACAGCGGCAGAAGAGCAAGGCGTTGTTGCTGATAATATTGCGGCAAGTGTTGAGGAAATTCGTAATCAATCAAACAATGTGTGTGAAATGATTTCTGCATCGAATAAAAATGTTGAACAACTCCGCAAACAAAGCGATGAAATGGAAGGATTACTCACAGGCTTAAAGGCGTAGCAGGTAACTCTACATTCGCTGTTTAACACCTCTCAAGGGCTGCAAGATTTGTAGCCCTTTTCTTATTTTAGGTGAGACATTGCTTTTCCCAACCGCATCACCGACAATACACGCCATTTTTTGATTCAATATATAGAGCATCTCAATGACTCCTGCAATTTATCTAGCAAAAGGCCGCGACAAATCACTTCGACGTAAGCATCCGTGGGTATTCTCACGTGGTATTGACAAAGTGGAAGGTGAGCCTCAATCAGGTCAAACTGTCGACGTATTTGCGCAGAACGGCAAATGGCTAGCTAAAGCAGCGTACTCTCCTACTTCGCAAATTCGAGCTCGTGTTTGGAGCTTTGAGAAAGAAGAGATCAATAAAGAGTTTTTCATCAAACGAATTCAAAATGCTCAACTTCTACGTGAAGAGATTATTGAACGTGACGGCCTTACTGGTTATCGCCTGATTGCCGCGGAATCAGATGGGTTGCCGGGCATTACCATTGATAAATACCAAGATTTTCTTGTTTGCCAACTGCTCAGTGCTGGCGCTGAATTAAATAAACAGATTCTAGTTGAAGCGTTAGTTCATTGCTTCCCTGAGTGTAATGTTTATGAACGTTCTGATGTTGCAGTTCGTAAAAAAGAGGGGTTGGAGCAAACTGTGGGTGTGCTTCATGGCGAAGAGCCACCTAAGTCTGTTGTGATTGAAGAGAATGGCATCAAAATCAGTGTCGACATTGTTGAAGGCCACAAAACGGGCTTCTATCTTGATCAGCGTGACAGCCGTAAAGAGTCAATGAAATACGTTAAAAACAAAGACGTTTTAAACTGTTTCTCATACACCGGTGGTTTTGGACTATACGCACTTAAAGGCGGAGCAAAACGTGTAATCAATGCAGACGTATCTCAACCGGCATTAGATACGGCTAAACACAACGCTGAAATCAATGAATTTGATATTTCCAAAAAACGCGCAGTGTTCTTGAATGCGGATGTATTCAAACTATTGCGTGAATACCGCGACCAAGGTACAAAGTTTGATGTTGTTATCATGGACCCACCAAAGTTTGTATCCAGCAAGAACAACTTAACATCTGGTGCGAACGGTTATAAAGATATCAACATGTTGGCAATGCAGATTTTAAACCCAGGTGGCACCTTACTGACTTACTCTTGCTCTGGTTTAATGGGAGCAGATCTGTTCCAAAAAATCATTGCAGATGCCGCATTAGATGCTGGCCGTAGTGTAAAATTTGTAGAGCGTTTTGAACAAGCGGCGGATCACCTTACCGACACTGCTTACCCAGAAGGTTTCTACCTGAAAGGTTTTGCTTGTAAGGTGTTGTAGAGACAAGCTAAAAGAATAGTTCTTTAAGTTGTTGTTATAAAAAACCGAGATTTTTCAATCTCGGTTTTTTTGTTGGCTTAATGAATAGCTTAGTCGTCTTTGATGACTAAGATGTTACTTAAGTTATTAACTAAGTCAGCGGCCGATAAACCATCAAATTCAATGGTCACTTGCTGACCTGGTGTCTCAACTACCATCGAAGAGTTATCTGCGTCACCTTCGATTTCAATGTTATCTAATAACTCGGCAACCTGCTGTTGAGTTGGTGTGTCAGTAAACAGGTCTGATAAGTCGACTTTATCTCCTTCCGTGATGCTGAAATCAGTGATTCGGTCTGTGCTTCCATCTAAATCAATATCAACCCATTTGAATATATCTGCATCGTCACCACCAGTTAGAATATCGTTGCCTAAACCACCAACTAAAGTGTCTTCACCATCCCCACCAAGAAGAATATCATCGAAATCAGTACCTACTAAAAGATCATCCGCAGTAGAACCGGCTTGTGCATGGCTTTGCGCTAAATTGGCCTCACCTTCGGCGCTGATGTTTAACGATAATAATTGCTGAGACTCATTTCCATCTCCATCACGAACTGTATACATAATTTCTAGACCCAAAGCTTTTCCACTATCAACCGTAGGCGCGGTAGCTATATGTTGGAACACATAACTCCCATCACTATTGATGATCAAATCACCATAGTCAGTAGCTAGCTTCAACTCGCCATCAACAATTGTCGCAACTAGAGATGAATTAGACTGGCTACCATCCACACCTATTTCTTGTAGTACATCAAGCTTATCAACATCAATAACTACGGCTTGATTGCTAATGTTACCTAACAAATCGCCCGCTTGGCCGATAACTGGAGCCAGCTGAGGCAATTTCGTTATTAGCTCACTATCAGGAATATAAACAACCTTGTTAGATATACTTTCTAAATTATCGATACTTGTGCTAGAGGTAACTGATTTAACAACACCTACTGCTGTTACATCTTTATCTTTAGTAAAATCATTCCAGGCTTTGTCAGCATCGCGGTCCCAACCGCCGTTACTTGCACCATCACTAATAAAATAAACAACGTCATTGGTGTTTGATAGCTCAATTTCACTTGGCAGGCTGCCGTAGCCATTTATGGTCGCGTATGCCGCTTCCTCGTAATCCGTACCGCCTTTCACTTCAAAATATGTGGTTCCACCGACTTCAACTGAGCCACTTTGAGCTGAAGTGAGTATTGCTATCGCTTCTTCAACTGTAAACCAGCCAATTGGAGACATATTCTCTTCATCATCGCCTGATACTCTATTATCAAAATCGATCAATTGAACGTGAACTTCGTTTGAACCAGGTTGTGACTTCACGTCCTGCAGCATTGCTACAGATGCTTGAAGCATCAAGTTCATTCTTGTTACGCCATTGTGTGAATAATCGTCCATACTACCGGATGAGTCCAACACCAATGAAATCAAGGTCGGCGGTGTTACTTCTTGAACTACAAACACCTCATGCGGCGCTGTTGCTGATGCCTCACTCGACTCAATATCATTGTTACCTGAGTCAATTGCTTCAACTTTAACATTGATAGAAAGTTGCTCTCCTTGAGGGATTCGTACTGATAATCCATCAATATTAATTTCAGTCTGACCACTGGTTACTGGTACTGACCACGTACCATCTCCATTTAGTGAGCCAACAACGTCACCATTGCTATTTACAACTTCGGATCCTGAAGGTAACCCTTCGATCGTTAAAGAATGAATAGTATCACTTGTGATGTCACCTACCGATGCGTCAATATCTAATGGGTACTCAAGGTACGTTTGTTCGATATTTTCCCAGCTATCACCATCCCAGTGGAATATTCCATCAGCAAATTGGAGATACTCAACATCATATAGATCATCGTCCCCTTCATTTGAACGACTTGACGCGCCGCTAATTTTATCTTCAACTGTAAAGTATTGGGCATTTCCTGAGACCGTTTTGACTGCAGAAATTCTATATTCGTCGAAATTGCCAGCGTAAACGGCAGTATCCGTTCCGGAACCTCCATACAATGCATCATCTCCACCTTCACCTATTAGTATGTCATTACCTGCGTTAGCAACTAACTGCTCCCCTAAATCACCGTCATAATTTCCTAGAATCCCATCACCACCAACCAGAACATCATTAAGTGATGTACCGCGCATTGCATCCGCTCCACTGTTACCAGCAAATGCCACACCGTCATTGTCGTACACGCCAATCTTAGCCCCGTCGTCAGTGTACTCATAGACCCATTTTTGAGAGCTGGAATCATAATAGCTTCCAACCTGCGCAATATGGTCACTATTACTACCGAACTCATGACTTTGAGAACCATATTGAGACTGTGTTTTAGCCCAACTCGTATATGCTTGACTATCCCCATGAAGAACCGGATCTACGTGAGCAATAACTGTAGGCTCTCCAATCTGAACACTTACATCAGGTTTAGCATCTGATGCTGTACCATCAACCGTAATTTGTGCTGTATTGCTATCTGTACCGTCAGAATCAACCGCATGATAATCAATGCTTTCACTAATCGTTGATTCATTAACCTCAACGCCTCTCACGGTAAAGTTCGAATTATTGTTTGCTGTAGTTGTAACGCGAATTTCATCAAAACCATCAGAAAACTCGATAGTCTTCGTTGCCAACGAATTTGATAACGTATCGCCATTATCCGCATCGAGAATTAGCGTTTCTACATGTACCCCATCACGGTAAAGGAAAATATTAACCTGCGCATTTTGCGTTGCACCTTTATCGTAATGCCCATGCATACTAGCAAAAGTAATATCGGCACTTGTTACTGTAACCCCTTCGGCAAACTCAATCTGCAGATACTCTTTCGCACCCGAACTTATTTCATTATCTATATCACCAGCCGAGTTAACACCAAACCCACGGTCTTTATCACTTGAGTCATAACCAAGGTTTGCTTTCGTTAATGTCGCACCACTTTCCATATCTCCAGCATACACACCTCCGGAAATACTCACGCCACCAATAACAATTTCCTTAACTGAACTACCAACGCTATTTCCATCATTAATATAATCAACGGCATCAAAGCTTAGCTTGTCGTTTGCATCGTTCGCTGCGCGATACTCTAATTTGGTATCAGCCTTGATTTCTGCACCTTTAACAACTTTCTGCTCAGTTCCAGCGATGTAAAAGTCGCCAAACAGTGGATCTTCATCGATCACAATCTTCAACGTGGTTCCATTATGATCATCCTCAATATCTGACACTGCTGAATCTTGAGTCACTAAGTTCAAATCAATATCTGTAAATTTAAACTCTGCTTCCCCGTCACTATCCGTCGTTAGCTTGAAGTTCTGTGCTATGGGCTCGTCATTGGTGCCTGTAACAGTGATAACGGCACTTTGATCAACCGTTGCACCATGTTCATCCTTCACTTTATATATAACAGTCACGTCCATTGAATCATCTTTGTCAAGATGCTGATAAGATGCATGGCTAGTATCGATAGTTAAAGTAGACCCAGATACTGAAACACCATCTGGTAATGACCCTACATCGACAATCGACAACGAGTGCCCATCGTCCACATCCGAAGCATTTTGCAGTAAATCGATAGAAGTAATACTATCTTCAGCAACTGTTCTAGTTACTGCCCCACTTACGGTTGGCTCGTCATTTGTACCAGTAATTTTTACATCAATTTGATGTTCAGTACCATCTTCAGATTTAACAATAAAGCTTTCAATTCGGGTCTGATTAACTGCTAATGATTCGATATGACTGTTATTAACGTTGTATGTCCAAACGCCTGCTTCAGTCATCGTTAATGAGCCGTGAGGCGCACCTTCAGAAGGGTGTTCTACATCGATAACACTAGTTTGGAATCTGTTGTCTACGTTGTCGACATCCGTCGAGATCAGTATTCCTGTATCACTTAAAATAACTGAACCGTCTACTTCCGTGACCTCACCAGTGTCAATACCAGTAATAGTCGCCTTATCGTTAACAGCGTCATAAACAAATTCAACAGTTGCTGTATCAGTATCACCGTGCTCATCCGTAATCGTGTAATTGAATGATGCCTTACCGTTAAAGTGCTCTGTCGGAGTAAACACTACATTATTGCCACTAATTGTAACCGTGCCTCCGACAGCGTTATCAACATTTGTGATACTGAAGCTATCGTTGTCTGAATCCGAGTCATTTGCTAATAAATCTGACTTAGCAATAGTAACAATCGTCTCTTCATTTACACTATTTAAGCCATTATCTACTGCACTAGGTGCTGTATTAACGTCAATGTCATCTGAACCAGATTCTCCGATTTGACCATTTGCTAAAGTGATTTGAGCGTCTATCGTCAATTCAGTTCCAACCACGTCACTTCCAGGAAGGCTTAAGTCTAACTTGCCATCACTTAGGTGCTGTGGTGTGAGCTGAATTGGTGCTTGTGCAACTCCTTCAATCGTTACAATTAACACAGAGCCAACTGCGGCTCCAACCGGAAGCTTGACGGTATAATTAACGTTTTGCCCAAGCTCAATCTGAGTCAAGATATTATCAGCATCAATGATTGTGACCTCAGGCTGAAGGATTTGATCTTTAGTAATGACTTCGCCATCAAAATTAAAATTCTCGAACTCTCTAAAGATGTTTGTATCGCCTTGTGGGTCAACAACCACAACTTCACCGTTAGCGTTAATCGTAACGGTTACACCTTGCGCATCTTTCGCAAAGTCAAATTTCGCTGTATCTGTTCCGGCTCCACCGTCGGCTACGAGCTTATCGTTTTCATCATCTTGATTAACGATGAATTCGTCATCACCGGCACCAAGAAGTACATAATCATCTGTAGTTTCAGATAGTGCAGGGTCGAAATCACCGTGGTAGTAATGAACTGTATCGGAGGCTTCACTAGTGTTGCCGTCAGAGTCCTTTTCCTTCGCGTACAGGAACTCGTTATCGTTTAGTGGAATTGCACTTTCAGACGAAATGTCCAGCGTCCAAGTTGGAGACGGGTCACCAACGACAACGAATGCAGTGCCGATTGATACGTAAAGTCCAGAGGAATCTTTAGCGAAGACTTCGATTGTATTACCAGGTTCACTACCTGTACCGTGTAAGGTCACCGTAGAGTAGTCCGAATCAGTTGAATCATCGGTGATGTTTGTTATTGATGGCGCACCTACGTTCGCCGTGATGTCTTTCGCTACCG
>NZ_SYUT01000070.1:0-1543 GCF_005146325.1 Vibrio genomosp. F6
CTATATTGAAGAAGCTATTACCTCCCTATTCGATGTCAGTTAAAGAAGTGTCGGAAGAGGAAGGCATTAGCACTGCGACCCTGTATCATTGGCGCCAGCAACTCAGACGTTCAGGAGCCGCCGTGCCAAATAGCAACACTTCATCAGAGCAGTGGTCTGCTCAAACTAAACTTGCCATTGTCGCTGAAACCTACTCAATGACAGAAAGTGAACTCAGCCAATATTGTCGTGAAAAAGGTCTTTTTCCAGAGCAAATCCAAAGCTGGCGCCGCGAATGCATGCAAGGGTTTAAGTCGAGTAAAGAGCAGGAAGCTGAAGCAAAGAAGCAGGCTAAAGCTGACAAACTTGAAATCAAAGAGTTGAAGAAAGATTTACGACTCAAAGAAAAAGCACTCGCTGAAACGGCCGCCCTCTTGGTACTAAGAAAAAAGCTGAGAGCCTTTTACGGGGAAGAGCCAGAGGACGACTAACCTCAACCGATGAAAGGCAGACCATAGTGACTCTTATCCTTGAAGCGAAGCAATGCGGATGTCGTTTAGAGCCAGCTTGCCATGAGGTTCAAATCGACTTGAGAACGTATCGTCGCTGGTATCAGCAAGGTGAAGTTCAGGCTGACAAAAGGCCAATATGCCTCAGACCTGAGCCTGCGAACAAGCTGTCGCAGGAAGAGCGTGAAGCGATAATCGATGTGTGTAACCGCTTTGAGTTCGCAAGCTTGCCTCCAACTCAAATCGTTCCGACACTGCTTGATAGAGGTGAGTATATCGCCTCTGAGTCGAGTTACTACCGAGTGTTGAGTACGCAGGGGCAACTTCACAAACGAGGTCGTCAGCGGAGCAGACAGAAGCAAGCGAAGCCAACCAGTTACACAGCGACGGACTCGAACCAAGTCTATACGTGGGATATCACTTACTTACCTTCAAAGGTTCGAGGCCAACACTATTACCTGTATGTCATTGAGGACATCTACAGTCGAAAAATTGTTGGTTATGAAGTGTATGAGCATGAATGCGGTGAGCTGGCGTCACAACTTCTGCAACGGACGTTGATGCGAGAGCAGTGCTTTAATCAAGCGCTGGTTCTTCACTCGGATAACGGTGCGCCAATGAAGTCGTTGACGTTCAAAGCTAAAATGGAAGAGTTAGGTATTACCTCGTCATATAGTCGCCCAAGAGTCAGTGATGATAACCCTTATGTCGAGTCATTGTTCCGTACAGTAAAGTACATGCCAAACTGGCCAACAAAGGGCTTTAAAACTCTCGACAGTAGTCGAAGCTGGGTAGAAGCCTTCGTTCGCTGGTACAACACTGAGCACAAGCACAGTAAGCTAAATTACGTTACGCCTTCAGAGCGTCACAATGGAAAAGATAAAGAGATCTTGAAGCGTCGTGTAGAGGTATTGCTCGCTGCAAAACAGCGAAAGCCTGAGCGGTGGTCTGGTGATATCAGGAACTGTGCGCCTGTTGGTGACGTTCATCTGAATCCAGAAAGAGAAGCTGCTTAATAAGCAAGCAAATGATGACAACTACCTTGAAAAACACCG
>NZ_SYUT01000008.1:0-39718 GCF_005146325.1 Vibrio genomosp. F6
CAAGTAAAACTGAAGAATAAAAACCCTACAAATCACGCATAAACAAGCACACAATATCAATTAGCATTCATTCCATTTAAAACTATTAAATTCCTTTTAGTTATAATAATTTTGTGACTCACTTCTAATTTATAAAATAATCAATGTAACTTATTGTTTTGAAAGTCATTTGAATTTGGCCCCAAAATACAAAAAGAGCAAAGGTTTCCCTTTGCTCTTTTCGTGTTTATTTATCTATCGGAGGACAGAAAATTAAAGCATTTTACGTGCTGCCGCTACAACGACTTTGATAGAACGCGCTTCCGTCTCTTTCAACGTTGCGTGATCTGGGATCTCTTTTTGTGTACGGTTGATGATAACACCCGCTACACAACCCGCTTTAAGACCTGAGCTTGCACACATTGTAAGTAGTGTTGCTGATTCCATTTCAAAGTTAAGAACGCCCATATCTTGCCATTCTTGCATTGAACCTTGGAAACGCTTAACTACACGACCAGAGAACGTATCGTAACGCTCTTGACCTGGGTAGAAAGTATCACTTGAAGCAGTTACACCCATGTGAACGGCTGCGCCAGACTCTTCAACGGCAGCTTTCATTGCAGTTGCAATTTCGAAATCAGCAACGGCTGGGAATTCCATAGGAGCGAAATGCAAGCTTGCACCGTCTAAACGAACAGAACCAGTAGTAACGATCATGTCACCTACGTTTACGTGAGATTGAATCGCACCAGTAGTACCAACACGTAAGAAAGTACGAACACCAAGCTGTGCTAGTTCTTCTACAGCAATAGAAGTTGAAGGACCACCGATACCAGTTGAACATACAATAACAGACTTGCCATCAAGCTCTGCACGGTAAAGAGTATATTCACGGTGGCTAGCTAGGAAAACTGGGTTCTCCATTTCTTCAGCAATCTTTTGTACACGAGCCGGATCGCCAGGGATGATAGCAAGAGTAGCGCCATTTAGATCAGCTTCAGTAATACCTAGGTGGAAAACAGCTTGAGACATAAGTCACTCCTTTATGGCTTAGTTAACGAGTTCTTCGCTTCGCTGGCTAAGCACGTATTAAATTGGTTGGGGTACACAACAACTCTAACCAACCTTAGAAGAATAAAGAGTGATATACATCACAACCAACAGCAAGATGTAACATGCGCTTTCACATAAAATCGGTTGGCATCACACTTTTATCATACAAAGAAAACTAGGTTGCATAAATTTGAGATAGAAAAACATTAAACCGAACAAAGTATAGGCACTGAATATGACAAAAAGCCTCTTTTATCTGCTTATCTATTTATTTTCCTAAGCATTTATCGTCGAACATAAAAAAGGTGTTGAACCCAAGAAGTTCAACACCTTTGAATAACTATGATTGAGTTATACTTTCAGTAAGTTCAAAACCGTAGTTTTATTTTATTCATCTATTTTCGATTTAAATTTAAGAAGACGTAAAGCATTAAGTGTCACCAAAGCCGTTGCGCCACTGTCTGCCAATACTGCAACCCATAACCCTGTTATACCTAACAGGCTTGTGACCAGAAATACGCTCTTTAAGCCCAGCGCCAAAATGACATTTTGACGAATATTATTGAGTGTCGCACGTGATAACTCAATCATACCTGCAAGCTCAATCAGTCGATTATGAGTCAAGGCTGAGTCTGCCGTTTCGAGCGCGACATCAGTCCCCCCGCCCATCGCAATACCGACGCTCGCGGCTTTCATTGCTGGAGCATCATTAATCCCATCACCGACCATACCAACGACAGAGTCTGCCGATAGCTTATCCACATAGGTCACTTTATCCTTAGGCAGTAGGCTTGCTTTAAAATCAATCCCGATTTTCTGACTAATGGCTGCAGCACTACGCGGATTATCTCCTGTCAACATAACGGAGTTAATACCCAATTTTTTCAGTGCTTCAATAGCTTGATGAGCATCTTCACGAAGAGTATCTTGCCACGCAATAATACCAATCGCCGCGGTATCTGAACTGGCGACAACAACGGTTTTACCCTGCTCTTCAAGCTGGTGGATCCTATCTAGAACATCACTCTCTAGCTCAACGTTCACTTTCGTTGGCGCTAAAATATAATATTCCGCCCCATCGAGTTCTCCTCGAACGCCACTTCCAACTAAAGCCTGCTTATTGATGGCTTCAGGAATATCAACCCCCAAGCTCTCCGCTTTTCTAACTAGAGAGATTGCAAGCGGGTGACTTGAACCGACTTCAATTGCCGAAACCACCCGTAAAAAAGCCTCCTCTTGCCACCCATTCAGAGTGATCACATCGGTTACTTCTGGTTTGCCTTTCGTTAAAGTACCGGTTTTATCGAAAGCAATCGTTTCAATTTTTCCTAGCTGTTCCAGCGCCGCGCCACCTTTAATTAAAGCACCTCGTCTCGCCCCTGCCGCTAGCCCTGAAGTAATCGCCGCCGGTGTTGAAATCACTAGTGCACAAGGACATGCAATCAATAACAATGCTAAACCACGATAAACCCAAGTTTCCCAAGGTTGAGCAAACAATAGTGGCGGCGTAATGATAACCAGCAGTGAGACCAACATCATGAGTGGCGTATACCAACGACTGAACTTATCTAAAAATCGCTCAAGAGGTGCTTTACGAGATTCCGCCTCTTCTATTAGGTGCAGAATTCGATCTATCGCGTTTTCGCCCTGCTTGGAAGTGATAGAAAAGCGCACCACTTTATCGACTACTACGGCACCTGCCATCACACCTTCGCCTTTAAAACGCTCAACAGGGATCGACTCACCTGTTAATGCACTCTCATCAAAGCTGGCGTTACTGTCTTGTAACTGACCATCTGCGGGTAAACGCGAACCTGGAGAGACTTCGATGACATCACCTGGTGTTAGTTCACTAGCTGAGACTTCAACTCGCTCACCGTTAACAATTTTCACTGCCGACTCTGGTACTAATGCCATTAATGCTTGTACACCACTACGCGCCCTCGAAGCGGCAAAGGCTTCAAGTCGTTCTCCGATAAGGAATAGTAGCAGTACCATTGCTGCTTCAACGGTTTCACCAAGGTACAAAGCCCCAAGCGCTGCGACACTCATTAAGGTTTCAATCGCAAATGGCGTGCCTGACTTAGCTAAAGTGATCGCTTTCTTTGTTACAGGGAATAGGCCAAGTAAGCAGGTAAGGATAAAGACCCACTGGCTGAATTCTGGAGCAATAGGTTTGATCAAAGCGCCAATTGCCATCGCTGAGGCTATCGCAATAATTTGAGCATTGGACTTTAATACAGATTGCCAACCAGAAGCTTGAGGTTCGGAACTGGGAGCGGTTGTTGACCGTAGAGGAAAACCCGTTTTTTTCGCCACTTTTTCGATATGTTCGGCAAGCGATGGATCATCAAAGTTGACGACCAGTTTTTCTGTGGCAAATAAGACTTTAGCGTTAACGACACCTTCAACGTTCTGAATCGCCGTTTCAATCTTTCGAGCACATGATGGGCAATCCATCCCTGAAACTTTCCAGCTTTGAGAGTAGTGACTATTTGATGTTAAGGGCTGACTGTCCTCTTCCGCGGGGTCTGTACCACTGCAACTTGAACCACCACTTTCTGTTTCACAGCAACCTGCCGTTTGTGCCGTGCCTTCAGCAGAAATCGTCGTAATGGTTGGGCTTGAACAACTTCCCTTGCTAGGGGGATTAACACCTGTTTTGCTTGAACAGCACGCATCATGTTTAGTACACATATAGTTATCCTTATTAAAGTATGAATAAATCATACACCTTGGAGTTAGCTCCAAGGTCAAGAAAAACTATCGTGCTACATTCGTTTTTTCGATTTCATCTTCATCAATCGCAACTTCATCAATCAAAATGGCATCATGGGAACAAAATGGCTGTGTATTGATACAAATGATGGCGGGATCATCATCGTCTTCATCAGGAACGTCACTGTTTTTCATTATTTCAGCAATGTGATGACGCAAAGCCCATATCGCAATTAAGCCAAATAGAATATTACCTATCGCTTGACCATATAGTACACCAAGGGCCCCGTGCCAATACGCTCCAAGAGTAACGAATGGTAGCGTGCCTAATGTCGCTTTCCCCAGATTTAAAACCGTTGAATAGATGGGTTTGCCCAAATTATTGAATGACGTATTCGCAACAAACAGTGCCCCATTAAACACAAAAGTGATCGCAACGTATGTGCAAAAGGCCCTTAACATGACAGCGGCATCCCCTTGCAAACTAAACGCTGCCACAATGAAATCTTGCACCAAATAAAGACCGCTACAAACCACCATCGTATAAACAGTGGTCACCACCAAAGAGTTACTCAACGTTTCCTTCACTCGCGTGATTTTATCGGCACCAAAGTTTTGACCAATGATCGGTCCAACAGCTCCAGACAGTGCAAATATCACCGCAAAGCAGACAGGAGTCAGACGCCCGACAACCGCGTAGCCAGCCACAAAGTCTTCTCCAAATTGTGCGATGGCTGAGGTCACTATGGCATTACCAATAGGTGTCGCGGTATTAGTCAGAATGGCGGGCAATGCGATGGCCAGAATATTCCTGATATGCAGTTGCCATGCTGAGAAATTGGGGACCGCGACTAAGTTATGAACACGAATAAGAGGGTATAGGGAAAAGAAGAGAACCGTTGCTCTTGCAAATACAGATGCCAATGCTGCACCTTCAACGTTCCAACCAAAACCAAAAATAAAAATGGGGTCAAGGATCGCATTAACAATACCGCCAGACAGCGTCGCCCACATTGACCGCTTGGCATCGCCTGCCGCTCTTAGCCCTGCTCCTGCCGCCATCGCTAATGCAATAAAAGGACTGCTTGGTAATAAAATACGCAAATACGCTTCTGCTCTTTCAGCCGCAAGACCTTTTGCGCCTATTGCAGACAACAGCTCAGGTATATAAGTGAACATCACACTTGTCACTAAGACACTAATAAAAAATGCAGTAATCAATATGCTGACGCTTAATTGCCTAGCGGTCTGTGCCTGTTTTGCTCCGATGGACTTTGAAACCAACGCCCCCATCGCAATTGAAGTCCCGATTGAAACGGAGGTGGTAAAAAAGGTCAATGTTCCAGCAAAACCAACCGCAGCCGCTAACTCCACTTGTCCCAACATACTAATGAACAGCATATCTAATAGATCAACCACGAACAGCGCCATCAAGCCGATAGAGCCTGACCCTGTCATTACTAGAATGTGTTTCATTGTTGAGCCTTCAACAAACTTAGCGTTCTGTGTGGTCATTGACTCTCCGTCATCATCGTTTTTATGACTATCATTATATCGCTTGAACAACAAAAGGCGCTCTTGGCGCCCCTTGCTTATTTCTCTATTTCTCTATTTCTCTATTTCTCTACAGAATAAATCCATCACACTGGGTGCTTGAAACACTCTTCGAGATTTTTACCTATCGCTCTTAGAACATCACGACGAGTAATAATGCCAACCAGTTTTTTATTATCAATCACTGGGTACACTTTCGGCTTTCCTACTTTCATCATCCCCGCTAAATCGATAATAGTCATATCAGGGCTCACAGACAAAACCTCTGCATGCATACAGTCACCAACAATATGCGTGTCTTGACAGAAATAGCTCACCTTCACCAATTTATCGAGTAAATCTTGCTCGGATAAGAAACCGATTACCTCTTCGGCATCATTAATAACAGGGCCGCCTAAATGGTCCGTTTTCATGACTTTGTCTAAAGCGGCACTTAAAGGCATATCAACGGTGAATGTTACCGCGCGCTGAGTCATATAATCTCGAACTCTCAATGATTCCATATCTATCTCCTTATACAGCCACATTATGCTGCCTATAGAGTAATTGTTGTCTAATTTCTTGATTTTACTAAATGGATTACAACAATTTTATTAATAGGCAAAACCTATCACTAGCAAGAACGTTGAAATAAAAGGGCTTGAGGAGGGTTAATAGAGAAATTTATTTTTTTCTCATCGTGTTTTTTCTACATCTCGCATGGTGAACACTGCGCTCACGAGTGAAACAATAAAGGGGACACAGTAAGTTAGCAGCGCTTTGGTCCAACTAAAAACCCCTAGTCCCCAAATCGCATCATACTGATTGATTACATTCAAAATGCTGCCTACCACCAAAGCAATGATAAACGCCCGCTTATATAGCACTTTCGGCATAGTCCTCTCCATTTGTTTGTAAACGGCTAACGGGTACCACTCATGTTCAATGGCATTGGTGCATTAATTGTATTTGCCAATAAGAGTAAGTATGGTGACAAACGTTTGAATGAACAATGTGACGCCTTCCACGACGAAACTAAGAAAGTTGACTAATACCATGAAACACTATTTCACTAAGCTCTACCAAGGGATATCTCACCACATTATGGACGCTTTAGACTTTCAATCTAGGATCTGGGTTATCCGTATTACTGAAAGTACATTTAAAGATCAGTCATTCATTATTAATGAAGATAGTTTTAGTGAATCTCTACAGTGGATGAAACAGCGTAATTATTCTGTCGAAATGTTAGAACAAGTAGAAAAAATGGCAATATCGCAGGTGAATTCCTTCCAATTTGGCGATCAACACCACCAACTTATGCGAGTAAAGTAGGTAGGCACATTGCACTTACTTATTAACTTAAAAATAAGTGCAATGTGGATGATCAGCTCAAAGTCTTATCCGTTTGATTGACAATATGACTGCCAATATTCAAGAGCCTGTTTATAGGCCAATTCTCTATCGTGCAGATCTGCAAACAAAACCGCACTCATCGTATCAACCACGGCATTCGCCATTAATACCAACTCGCTGTCAGGCGTCCCTAAAATGCATGAAGACGGCAGTGGGATATCCTCTGACATCATTTCTGGCCAGTAGTACGATTCAACACCTTCAGGCGTGCTCATCCACACCGTTTGGCTCACTTTAGGGTTATATTCAGATTCACCGGACTGACCTTTAAAAGAGATAACTGAGTGTGACTGAATCCCAATTACATGCTCAACTTCTGCATGAAGCTGTTGAAAACCGGGATGAAAGCTACCACGAAGCCCCAAACGCCCCCCGCCTGGGTTCAGAGCTCTTACAACTGTGTTAATTGGCGTACGTAGGCCATAGCGGTTTTTCCAACCTAACATTGTTTTCGCTTGTGGAGCAAAACTGTCTAAAGGTAAGTAAGCAATATTGGATTGACTCAGATGCTCTTGTGCTTGTTCGACCGATTCAGCAGGGACAATATTAAACAAATGTAGATAGCTCTCAGCGTGTTCACGCCCACTCGGTTTATCCATATAACCATGCATTAAGACCCTGAAACCATTATGAGCAAGGATATTAGCAGCCAACAGATGCCAAGGTTTCGCACTGCTTTTATCATTACGCTTACCGGCATAGCATGGCCAATCAATATCGACACCCATGTTTGGCACTCTTGATTGAAACGCTTTAACAAAACCAGCAATTTCAGCATTGGTCTCATTCTGCACTCTAATCAGCATAAGGAGCATCGCCATTTGGTCATCGCCCACTTGGCCATCAAGGTATTCATCCATGACTTGATACGCTTGCTCAAATGAGAGAGGTTTTCTCCCTCGCTCACCTCGACCAACCGCTCGTATGCACTCTAAAATTATGCTCATCCTTTCCTCTACGATCTAAGTACCCAGTTATCACAACATGCTATGGCGAAAAGCTCACTCAAACAACTTATTATCACAAAGGAATCAATTTGATTTTAAGCCACTTGAATCTCCCATAGTAAACAGGGATGATTGCGCCGATTAAGTGGAATTGAAAGTTTGTGCCATTCATCTACGTTCAATTCAAACGCTATGCATAGGAATAAATGATGTCAGAACTAAATACAAAAATTGAAAGAAACGAAACCAAACAGCGTATGAGCCGTGCCGTTGTGCATAACGGAGTAATCTACCTTTGTGGGCAAGTAGCGAAAGACTCAACAAAAGACATTACAGAGCAAACTCAAACCATGTTGGACAAAGTGGATGAATTGCTAACGAACTACGGTTCAAACCGTGAAAGTATGCTTTCTGCCACTATCTATGTGAAAACAATGGCTGACTTTGCTGAGATGAACGCAGTATGGGATGCTTGGGTACCAGAAGGTCATGCTCCTGCTCGTGCTTGTGTAGAAGCGAGTATGGCAAGAGAAGAACTGCTGGTCGAAATTTCAGTGATTGCCGCACAAGTCCGCTAGTCGATTGAAATGGGTTGAATATTTTTAGACGAATTTGTTCAACCCTTAATTTTATAAACTGAGCAAATACAAAGAGTCACTGATTTATTCGCTTTTTTACTGCGTATCTTTTGAAAAAACTTACCAAAAAGCTTTACACGGTTCGAAAACTCTATATGATAGCGCTCACTCTGTAGTTCAGAGTTATTAATGAAACAAGTAAGTAAAGAAAGACCTAGATTCATTTGCGTAACCGTTTGTGTTTTAAGAGTTTCCCTTGGCTTCATCGTAACATCGATAATTCGAATCTCAGCAAATCGCATTGGCGATTTTTTTCCTCAACGAATTTATATAAGGGACATAATATGTCTAAAACAACTGGTAGCGTAAAATGGTTCAACGAAACTAAAGGTTTCGGTTTCCTAACTCAAGACAACGGCGGCGCTGACGTATTCGTACACTTCCGTGCAATCGCTTCTGAAGGTTTCAAAACTCTTGCTGAAGGCCAAAAAGTGTCTTTTGAAGTAGAGCAAGGCCCTAAAGGTCTTCAAGCAGCAAACGTTGTTGCTGAGTAATTCTTACTTTAAGTAAAGAATTTCAAAAGGTCGCTCATTGAGCGGCCTTTTTTGTATCTGTCATATTTAACTTTTTTGTATCTGTCATATTTAAAAGCAGAAACAGTTCTCTTTGTATAGGTCACATACAAAAAAAGGTAAGAGTATCATCTACTCTCACCCTCTTTTACATTCTAGGTTCCGACTCTTCATTACTGCTTTTTAAATTGGAGATAGCTAAATAGCGATAACAGACTAAAAAATGCTGGGTCACTCCAACCAAAACCGGTGAAAATGCCGATAATGCCAGCGTACAAAGTAATCGCAACGCCTAACAGGTTGAGAATAGTCAGAGCAAGAAACAGATTCCTCGCCAATTTTCCGACTTCAATATCTCGTAGTAATAGACTTATTGCACCAATTCCACCCAGAAAGATCGACGTATGTTGGGAAAGAAAATAGGCGTATTGATCATTAATTTCCAAGCCATACATTGGCCACATTATGCTAGGGACCACAAACAGTGCGATTGCAAATACAGTATAGATAGCACCGTGCACTGTTAAAAACATTTTATTATTCATCTGTTACTCCTCTCCCTCACATCAACCTTTTTACCTCAACCAGCACATTTATGAACGCGCGCTAATTGGGCCTTTATTGATCAAGGAAAGCGTTTCGTTTACGTCGAAAATTTTACCAACGATATTGGTGATACCCATTTCGCCTAAACGAGCACTGTGCATTTCCAAATAATTTTTTGCGCTTGCTTCATCTTCAAACAGGTAGATACCGCCGCCTAATTGTAGCACTTCACTTTCAGTCCAGATTTTCCAAATCATTCCTGGTTCATGGTTGATGGATTCAGCAAGCCCGACTAGCATTGTCGCCATCTCTTCACCAAATGGGCCTGAGTAATCAAAATCAACTTGTAGTAATTTATTCATCATGTGTCTCCAAATTTAATATCAATACTGAACAAAACCGCCCAATCAGAATATTTTTCATCCGTTGATTGACTCGGTGTGCAATAATAATACCTGTATAAATTAAACATTAAAGTTCATAAAACCGTACGTTACTGTGGAAAAATTAGACCAATGAGATTAAAAACGACCTTAGATCAGTGGCTAACCTTATATGAGATTGACCGTGCTGGAAGCATTCAAGCAGCGGCGGCACAACTCAATAAAAGCCACACCACCCTGATTTATGCATTACGTAAACTTGAGGATCAACTTGGGGTATCCCTCGTTCAAATCGTAGGACGAAAAGCCGTGCTCACGGATAGTGGAAAGTCTTTATTACGTCGGGCTGGTTCAATGCTTGAGCAAGCACGAGAGCTAGAAGAGATCAGCACTCAATTGGCTCAGGGCATTGAATCGGAGATCACCATTGCGATTGATCACCTATGCGATCGGCAATGGCTTTATGAACCGCTCTCGCGCTACCTTGAACAAAATAGCAGTACTTCTATTCAAGTCGTCGAAACATCGCTATCCAAAACAACAGAGATGGTGGTGACTCAACAAGCCGATATTGCGATCATTACTCTGCCTATCACCAACTATTCATCTGAAGCTTTTGGAATCGCGACCATGCTGCCGGTGATAGAAAAACATCACCCGTTAGCCCAAAAGGAGCTGCTTAACTTAAATGATTTCACAACCACATGCCAAATTGTTGTAAGGGATTTAGGGGAAGATACTGCGCAAGATGTTGGATGGTTAAAAGCACGCCAGAGAATTACCGTAGACAATTTCGATCACGCTTGGCAAGCCGTACAACAAGGCGTAGGGTTTTGTCGCCTACCTGAGCATGTGATTAAATCCAAAAACGATGACAGTGTTGTCATTCTCAATGTAGAAAATGCACAACGCTACCAAGTCCCTTTACACCTCACTCTCCCTAAAGGTGCAAAGACAGGTCCTGCGGCTCAATCTTTATTTAAAGCGTTAATCGATAGTGTGGCTTTTAGGGTTTAATCACTTGGCTATAGTTGATGATTGATGATTGATGATTGATGATTGATGATTGATGATTCACTGTATTTGTCGTTACTTATCGATTAAAAGCACTCTTGTATATCGATATAGCGCTGACGAATGTGTTCAATGAGCGCCTGAATACGTTTAGCTGGTTTTTTTGTATAAGGGTATACCGCATAAATACCGACCACTTTATTGCTGTATGGTTTTAATATTTCAACCAACTTTCCTTGCTGAATATCGTCATACACCAAACAGGTTGGAAGGTACGCCACCCCATTATTGGCAAGGGCGCACTGCCTTAATGCCGCAGAGTTATCAGACGAAAAATTACCCGTCACTTTTAATGTGTATACATCGCTATTGTTTTTGAATTGCCAATCAAATGTTCCGCTGCTTTCATGGGTGTAACCAATACAGTTATGATGGCGTAAATCTTTGGGTGTTTCAGGGATGCCATGCTCTTGTAAATATTCAGGAGACGCACAGATTATCCAATGTGAATTAAAAATGTAGCGGGCAATCAAGCTGGAATCTTCCAAGTACCCCGTTCGAATGACGAGATCATAATTATCCGCCACCAAATCGACAAAATTATTGTCCATCGACATATCAACAGTTAGCCCAGGATGCTCCTGACAAAAGTCTGAAATTGCTTTCGCCAGCAATAACTCACCCGATATCGTAGGGACAGACATCCGAATGTGACCAGATAAGTTTTCGTTATACCCAGTTATCGCATCAAAAGCCGCTTTCGCTGCGGAGTTAATGTCTTTCGCTCGATAATAGAGAACCTCTCCCGCCTCGGTTAATGTAAGTTTTCTTGTAGTGCGGTACAAAAGTTGAGTACCTAAGTCTGCCTCTAATTTACTCACCCGCTTACTTACCATTGATTTTGTAATGTTGTTCGCTTCAGCAACCTTGCTAAATGAACCAAATTCAACAACTTGAGTAAACAAAACAAGGTCATCTATCTGTGGCATTTACGTATCTCTAGCTTTTGTAATGATAAATTGAGTATATACATTTCTCTCATTTTAAACGACGCATGCCCCTCATAAGATTTACTCTGACTTCACGAAAAGTTACGAAATGTTTGTCTCAGCAAATAAAAAGGGCACATTCACTTCTCTCTTTCTAGTGAATGTGCCCACTTACCCTGCTCCCGAAAGGTAAATTCTTACTCATCGAATGGATCGATCATCTTACAAATAAGCAATCATGAGCCAGACCATTCGATTACATGTCATCAATGACGATATAAGTGGCGTAAATTGGCCCATGCACCCCAACCACTTTGATCAATTCAATATCTGCCGTTGAGCTTGGCCCTGAGATAAAATTGACGCATGACGGTAAACGTTCGCCACGCTTGGCTTTTTCGTGCAACACATCGGTCGCTTGAGTTAGCCGCGCCACCAGCGTACTTTTCGGTACAACAAAAACCGAGGCTTCAGGTAACAAGCTTATCGCACGGCCTTGCGCTGGATGGCTGTACAACACCATCGTTCCAGACTCAGCAAGCGCTTGTTCAGCAAATACCACCCCCACTTTCGCGCGTTCAGCAATCAGAATGTTGGCATCATAGCCTGCGCTTTGGTCCCAAACATAAACATGATGGCGATCTGTCGCAAGCGCTTGCGGCGAAATCAACGCTAATAAACGCTCAGATGCAGAAAAAAGTGTGTCACCTTCGACTGCTTCACCTTGATCATCTTCGCAGTACGACAAACAGACCTCTTTTAGAGTCGCTTCTAGTTGCGATGCCGTTGTTACAATGGCTTTTGCACCAAGAGCCGTTTGAGTGTAATGCAGTAATTCTGTTTTCAGCTCATCTTGACTTAACGTTGCCATCACTTCTTTGTGACAAGTATGTTTTAACTCTGGACGTTCGACCTGCTCTAATGGCTTATCCCGACCAAGTTTGCTCGCAATATTACTTAAAAACGACTCTCGATTATGGAGGCGTTGTTCTCTATCTACTGTTTTATCACATGACATAACCACCGCTCCTACTTCTTATTTCTTGTTTCAAACCAGCTTCGGAATGATTGTCCATCCGGCTCTGGTAGATCACGGGTTTGTGCCCACTTACCAATAGCACCAACGTTCAGCGGCATTTTTCCGTTTTTGATAATTTTACCAGCCACTGAGGCACCAATTTTCACCCCGGTATTCCACAACATCGGAGTGGCATTCAATATATTGAACCCACGCACTACCGCGCGCTCACTTAATGGTGTGATGCCCTGCTCCGCCATTTTTTCACGGTGCTTCATCAGCAGATCGGAAAGCGGAATTTTTACCGGACACACGTCATGACAGGCTTTACACAAGCTACATGCATAAGGAAGATCTTTGAAATCATCGTATCCACCCAGCAGAGGAGACAACACCGCTCCAATTGGGCCTGAATAGATCGAACCATAAGATTGACCACCAATATGGCGATAAGCAGGGCACGTATTCACACATGCCGCACATCGAACGCAGCGTAGAATATCTTTAAACTCAGAACCTAAAATATCCGAGCGACCGTTATCGACAATCACCAGATGAAACTCTTCTGGCCCATCGCACTGCTCATCTTCTCTTGGCCCTGTAAGTGCAGTCACATACCCCGTCAAAGGGATACCAACCGCACTGCGACACAGTAAGCTAATGACTATATCTAACTCTTCAAATGTTGGAACAATTCGCTCCATGCCCATCACGGCAATATGGGTTTTCGGCAAACTTGTGGCTAAACGTGCATTACCTTCATTGGTCACCAAGGCGACAGTGCCTGACTCTGCGACCGCAAAGTTACAACCCGTAATGCCAATATCCGCTTCTAAGAAATCGTGACGAATATGGTCGCGAACAAAGCGCGTCATCTCTTCAGGATCATTACTGCCTTGATAATTCAGTTTGTCTTTGAAGATATCTTTAATTTGAGTTCTGTTTTTATGCAGCGCTGGCACCACGATGTGCGAGGGTGGATCGCAATCATCCACTTGCAAAATATATTCGCCTAAATCCGTCTCGATCACTTCGCAGTTATTACGTTCGATCATCTGATTCAAGCCGATCTCTTCAGTCACCATCGATTTTGATTTCACGACTTTTTGAGCGTTTTTATCTTTGATGATCTGTTCAATGTAATCCGTCGCTTCTTGCGCTGTCTTCGCAAAATGAACATGCCCACCATTATCGAGCACCTTTTCACTGAGCTGATGCAAATAGTAATCTAAATTTTCAAGCACATGATTACGGACGTCCATCCCCATCTCACGCCATTGATCCCAATTACCAAGTTTATCTGCGGCAATTTGGCGATTAGTAAACATACGTTCTTGCGCATTTGCGACAGACTTACGCATGAAGTCATCTTTCATCTGTACGTCAATTCGTTGCTTGAACTTAACGTCACTGGTTTTCATAGACATGGTTCTTAACTCCTATCGGCTTAACAGAACATCGACAATATGCATTACTTTAATTGGCTGCCCTTCACGAGTCATACGGCCACCAATATTGATCAAGCAACTAATGTCCGCCCCGATAAGATATTCAGGCTCTACGGCACTAATATGCTGGACTTTCTCTTTTACCATTTCGCCTGAAATTTCAGACATCTTGACCGAAAATGTTCCGCCAAATCCACAGCATGTCTCTTGGTTTTTAATTGGGACCATCTCTAAGCCTTCCACATTTGCCAAAAGCTTAAGTGGCTCCTCCCTTACCCCCAATTTACGAATAAGGCTGCACGATGGATGATAGACACCACGCCCTTTCAAGCGAGCACCAACGTTCGTCACACCAAGATGGTTAACAATGAATTGCGTTAATTCAAAAAAACGGTCCGCTACTTTTTGCGCTCTTTCTGCCCACTCAGGCTCATCAGCCAAGTACTCAGGGTATTTTTTTATAGATGCCGCGCAAGAGCCCGCTGGAGTAACAATTGGATAGTCGTTACTTTCAAATGCCGTAATTAGGTTTTTCATTCCCGGCTTGCTCTGATCAATGTAACCACTATTGATAGAAGGTTGACCACAGCAGCTCTGTTGCTTTGGAAAAATGATTTCACAGCCAAGATCTTCAAGTAAAAGGACTGTTTTTTTCGCGACATCTGCTTTTACCGTGTCACAAAGACAAGTAACAAAAAAGTTAACCTTCATAGTATTGCTCCAGTTAAAAGATCCATTTTCTTAATAGATTTTTTCTTTAATAAATTGTTTCTTTAGCAAATTGTTTCTTTAACAAATATAGAAGTAAGCTCACCCTCGCGCTCTGTTTCCAAAGCCCCTACTACAGGTGGGTGAGCCAAATTGGTTTAGATTGCTAAGCTCACCACAGCCACGATTACGCCGTATAAAATCATAGGAACGACGGTACGCTTGATGATGTAACCTTCTTTATTGGAGATACCCAAGATGGTTGATACCGCAATAATATTATTAATGCAGACCATGTTACCCATTGAGCCACCGACGGATTGCAGCGCTAAAATCAGGTGTTCCGATAAGCCCACGTTTTGCGCAATACTCTGTTGAATGCCCCCGAAAGTCAGGTTAGATACCGTTGCAGACCCAGAGAAGAAAGCCCCTAAAGCACCAAGGTATGAAGCAAAGAATTGCCAGTTTGTGCCCATAAGATCAGAGAACGCACGACCTGTTGTCATAATCGGAGAGTTTTCGCCCCCCATCATCATGAAATTAACCATAATCAATGCTCCAACAAGCGCGATAAATGGCACTTTGATTCGGCTACCAGTTTCGGTAAACACTTGCTTCATCTGTGATTTCGACATGCCAAAAATGACAGCTGAAATCATCACCACAAGAAAGAATGGGATTAGAGCAGGAACATACAGCGTTTTATATGCCCAACTGATGTCGGTTCCGAGAATATGGGCAAACTTAATGATCAACGCATGGCTTACACTGAACTCACCAAACCAACCTAGGTTGAAATGCAGCATTGGTGTGGCATCCACCAGCAAGGCTTTGATTCCTAGCTGCTGAATTCGAGTCACAATCAAGATAGCAATCAACAATAATGTCGGGCTCATGGCTTTAATAACTTGAGCAAATGGAATCTTTTTGGCAGGCGCTTCATCACTCGCGTCCTGCTTTTCCATCCCTATATTGAATCGAGCAAGCAAAATTGAGATAGATAGACCAATGGCTCCACCGACTAATGCTGGGAATTCATAGTTCCACTGAGCGAACAGCAAATATGGCACTGTGCATGAAAAAATACTCAATTGGACAAAGATAAAGTTCCTAGCAATCGCACGCCAATCGACGACAAAGCTCAGAGCTATCACAGGAATAACGGTCGCAGCCACGGTATGTAGAAACGCAGAATATTGACCAATAGTGAGCAGTGATGCTTCATCTAAATTCAGTCCACCGAAACCAAACCATGTCGGAGTTCCTACCGCACCAAACGAAACCGGAACCGAGTTCATGATAAGTGCTAGCATTGCCACTCTTAGTGGAGGAAAACCTAAACCGACAAGGATAGGCGCCGCAATGGCCGCAGGGGTTCCAAAACCGGATGCCCCTTCGATCATGAAGGCAAATGCCCAACCAATAATCATCAGTTGCGCGATTTGGTTACGGCTGATGCTCTCTAGCCAGTGGCGAATAACGGTCTCCGCCCCTGACAGTGCAATCGTTCTGTTTAGTAAAATAGCCCCTGCGATAATTGAGATTGGAGTGATAGCCGAAAGGCTACCAGCAATGATGTTCGCGCTAAGGTCCGTCAGGTTTGCGCCAAAGTAAAACAGTTGAAATATTCCGACCAGTAATGCAGTGATAGGCAGTGCAAAATGGGATGGTAATGCATTTTTCTTGGTCATCATCCAAATTAAAAGGACAATCGGTATTGTAGAGATAATCAAATTTAACATGATATTGTTCACTAATAGTTATTGTTTTTTTGCTGTTAGTAATATTTTTATTACCAAGAATTCATTTCAATAATCACTCTTGTGAAATATATTCTAGACATTTAAAACCGTCTGACTACCTCTAAATACTCATAACAATTAACAAAGCAGTATCATTTGTGACATTAAACCACTCAAAACATACGGGAAATACAACAATGCAAATAAAAACAGTTAGTTAGTGATTTTTATAACTTTATCGAAAAGGTAATTAAGCTTATTTTGGAAACAAAGAAAGTCACTTTAACGCCCAATAGTATCCAATAGGCAACCAGATAAACACGAATGAGAATGAATCCCCACATCAAACAAGACAAAAATGACTAGAATTATATTTAAATGTTAATAGGATCTTAATATCTGTATATTTTCATTTTAATAAATAAAATAAAACGTAGTGAATATAATATTCGAGAAAAAAGTGGCGTATTTCATTATTTTTGATAGCGACTCTATTTATAACAACAATGCCTTACTTCGCATTTCTTCGCTGATACAAACCTCAATATCAAATTAATCTTAAACACGATATCGCCTAATCAATCTAACCAATACTTGATCGTTCAGCGCTTGATAGGTATATTCAATCGCAATTCGACGATAAACTTTGAGTCACAATAATGGGTATGAGCTGCATAGAAGCAACCGCTCAAGCTTTCTCTGTTACAGAGCAAGATCTTGAACAAGAAAAACATTTTGCTGTGTTATCGAAAGCACTTTCTCATCCTGCTCGCGTAAGGATCCTAAAAATTCTCTTAAATTTAGATAACTTAGGGGGCTGTTTAAACAGTGATCTCGTTTCTGAATTAGGGTTGGCACAATCTACAGTTTCGGAACATCTACGCATTCTGAAGCAGGCCGAGTTTATATCTGCAAAACCTTTCCCACCTAGAATGTGCTATCGCATTAACCGCAAGAAGATTGAAGAGTTCTCCGCTCTCTTTTCTACGATCATGAAGTAGTTCGATGGATTTTGAACGCTTTGCACCCATTGAAGTGAGCAAAATTAGTGAGCTCTAGGGATAGCTTTGAGAGGAATTGATCTTTTTTCTGGATGCTAGGCTCAATAGATAAGTGCAAAACATTCAACACTGATAATTTTTTGTCTTTCTTACAGTCCATCCGGGCGACAAGTTTACCATCCCAGAGAATTGGCAAACTAAAATAGCCATATTGACGCTTTGGCTCAGGAACATAGCACTCTAAAAGATAATCAAATTCGAATAGCGCTTTCATTCGTTTACGCTGAATGAGCAGATTATCAAATGGTGAAAGGATTTTAACTTGGCTACGATTAAGAGGTTGATTAAGCAGTTCAAGCGATTCTGAAGTCGTATAATAGCGCTGCTTTCCAACATCAACGGCAATAATGTCACCATTGCTTGTCATCTCTTTCATGGTTGCATTAAGGAGCGGCTTAATATTTTTAAGAAGATACGTCATCTCGGATGCCGTCCCAAGCCCATTCGCAGCAATGTACGACAAAATTAAAAAGCGTGCGTACTCCTCTTTACTTGGCACACTGGTATCTACCTCCGTCGGTAACACTCTTTCTGTCAGGTCATAGACTTTATGAAAATTTCTCCGCTCTGGCACCATGAGTTCACCTTGCATGAACAAGTTTTCTAATGCTCGTTTCGCTGGCTTACTTCCCCACCCGTCGCTGCTTTTATCTGCACCGTCAAAGTCTTTCGCCATCAACGGCCCTTCATCCGCAATTCGTTGTCGCACTGAATCCATTAACTGATAGTCACATTTATACCAATGACTCTGCTCTCCGGAGGCAAATGCTTTCTTTCTCAATAGACTAAAACGATATTGACTCATCGGTAAGTAAGCGGCAGCGTGAGACCAATATTCAAACACTTTCTTGTCGGATAATAGCTGATCTAAATGTGCAGGTTGGTATCGCGGACTGCGATTCCAAAGCGTGTGATGATGGGCTCTTTGCACCACAGAGATAGTATCAATCTGAATATAGCCCAAGTGCTCTATCGCGGATAACGTCGCCTCTAATCCGCTAACTTTCTGCTTTCTTGGGGGGATTTTCTGAGCGTGTAAAACCAATTTTCTTGCTTGCTGGTAAGACAGTGATTCCGTCATCATTTACTCTCAACCTTTACAGATAAACAATATATTTTTTGTTGCAAAAAAAAATTTACACAAAATAAATAACCACACAATGCCATTATTAGCCAGTATTTCTTCGTGTAAAAGGTGTAAGTGTGATGAAAAAACTAGGCTTTAAGTCATCGATGATTGCATGTGTGGTGCTCATCGTGGCTATGGTTCTGCTGATTTCTAATGGAATCGGATATACAACAGCCAAAACATCGCTTGTTGAGCGAATAAATCAGCAGTCAATTTCTTTAGTGAACAATGAAGCGGATAAGATTCAAAATTGGTTCCAATCAAAAGTAACGGCCATTGAAGAGCTCAGCAACCATTCAAATTCCGGTGAGATTGCTGGCACCTACGTAACGACAGCAAGACTGGTCAAAGACACAAGTGAAGTCTCTGCTATATTTTTTGCATTTGAAGGTGGAGCATCTTATTCAACGGCAAATACCGAACTATTTATTAATGGCGTGGGAATAAAAGAAAAATATAACCCAACAACACGTCCTTGGTATAAAGCAGCACGTTCATCAAATGGAACGATTGTTACTGCACCTTATAATGATGCAGGTACTAATAAACTGGTTGTATCTATAGCGAAATCAATCAAAAACGGTGTCGTATTAGCGGATATTGAGCTTGATATTTTAGCTGAAACAGTGAAAAGCATTCATTTTCCGGGTTCCGTTACCGCTATCCTTGATGAGACAGGCACGTCATTAGCCTCAAATTCAAAAGCCCTAACTGTCGGTACATCTCTAAATGATATCGGCATGAATGAAGTCTACCGAAATATGCTTAAAGATAACTTGAGCATCACAGACTATACATTACAAGGTGTTGATAAAATTGGTTTCACACGAGAAGTAGAGCTTGTTGATGGGAAAAAATGGTATCTATTCTTCGGAATAAATAAATCCATTGTTTACTCTGATATTGACCAGATGTTCAATAGCTCTATGTACTCTTCCATTATCATGGTGATTAATTGTGGTGGTCATTCTTAACCTGCTGTACAAACCGATTACAGCTCTTAAAGACGTAATCCAAGATCTTGCCCAAGGTAATGGTGATTTAACTCAACGTTTACCTGTTACCTCTACTGACGACCTAGGAAAAATTTCAGAGGGCATCAATCAGTTCATAGCAAACTTACAGTCTTTGATGTTAGATATCTCGCAAGCTTCTCAAGTCATTGCTTCGAGTGTTGACAACCTTGATTCACAAGTACGTTCGAATACAGATGTGCTTGCAATGCATAGCCAAGAAACAGAGCAAGTTGCAACGGCAGTTGAGGAGATGAGCGTGACCGCTCACGATGTGGCTAGCAACGCTTCTAACGCCTCTAGCTTTACTCAATCGATGAATGAGCAAGTTGATATGTCTAAAGCGAGTGTTGTTTCTGCATCGGGGACCGTTTCTGAACTAGTTGATAATGTTCAAGGCTCTTCAGACAGCATTCAAGCGATTGAGCGTAATACAGAAGCTATTATTAACGTTCTAAAAGTAATCAGCGACATTGCCGACCAGACGAACTTACTTGCACTGAATGCAGCAATTGAAGCGGCACGAGCAGGTGAACAAGGTCGAGGGTTTGCGGTAGTGGCAGATGAAGTCCGAGCATTAGCAGCAAAAACTCGCGTGAGCACCGAAGAGATCCAAGAAACGTTAGGTCAATTACGTCAAGGTTCATCTTCAGCGATTGAAGCTATGGGTGTCACGCAAGCGACTTGTCGTAGCACAGTAGAGAGAACCAACACAGTTGAGTCAGATCTCAATAAAATTGTAGATTCGGTTATCCAAATCAATGATTTAAACAACCAAATCGCAACCGCAGCTGAAGAGCAAAGCCAAGTATCTGGTGAGATAGCAACGAACATGTCAGCTATTCGTGAAATGGCCATGAAATTAGCAGAAAATGGCGAAAATACCGCAGACGAAACCACCAGTCTTGCGACGGCAAATCTACAGCTAGACTCTGTCGTTAAAAAGTTCAAACTACAATAAAAACGAACTCTTAAATAACCTATAAAACGCCAATGGCTTATGCTCTTGGCGTTTTTTCATATGTAGACAAATATTCTTATAACGATAACTTCGGCTTAATAAAGTCAATAAATGCTGAGATACGTTTTGCAACTGAAGAGGATTTGTAGAACACAGCACTGACTTGCTCTCTCTCTGCACTCGTTAATCTTTCAGTCTCTAGTAATGACATTAAACGCCCCTCTTCAAGATCTTTTTTAACCATAAAACCAGACAAGCACGCAATACCGTTGCCACTTAGAACCAACTGTCTTACCGTTTCCCCATTACTTGACATCAAGGTTGGATTCAAACTATCAAAGCCTTTTAGAGGCCAATCATTGAGAACCTTAGGGCCTGAAAAGCCGATCGTATCATGGTGAGCAAGGTCACTCGCCGTCCTAGGTATCCCTCTATTTGAAACATACTCTGGAGCAGCAACAATGTATAATCGACTCTTACCTAATACTCTCACATGAAGGGTAGAATCATTTAATTGCCCGATTCGGATAGCCACATCCGTTCTCTTTTCTAGTAAATCGACAAAACCTTCATTAGATGTTAACTCTAGCTCAATATCTGGATAAGCCTCATTAAATGGACGGACTAATGGGACAAGTTGATGGAATACAAAAGGGCTCGCAGCATCGACACGTAACCGCCCTTTAGGACGCTCTCCTCGAGAAATCAGTTCTTCTTCTGCTTGTTGAATAAGATCCAACCCCGAGCGTATCGCTTCAATGAAGTAACGACCTTCATCCGTTAACTCTATCCGCCTTGTCGTTCGGTTCAATATTGAAACGCCAAGCTGCTTCTCAATTTTACTCACCGACCTTGAAACTCGTGCCACTTGTATATCCAACGATTCAGCAGCAGCGGAAAATCCACCACAATCGACCACTGCCAATAGTATTTCCAAATCATCAGATCGTGTTAGCACATTGAAATCCTTATTATCTTTTTATTGTAAGAGAAATATCACTTCTCGATTATTGTTATTTTAACAAATATATTTTGATTAATGTGGTATTTTTCACAACTATAATTCCTTGCATAATAGCGCCAACGAAACGAAAGACGACATGAAATAGTCATTTTCTAATATCGTCATTTCAAACTACCTATACATAGTGAGTAATATTATGCCTTTAGCTCTTCTCGCATTGACGCTTAGCGCCTTTGCTATTGGGACCACCGAATTTGTCATCGTAGGGTTAATCCCAACCATGGCCATCGATCTACATGTTTCTTTACCTTCTGCTGGATTACTCGTAAGTCTTTATGCCTTAGGGGTTGCCATTGGAGCTCCTGTATTAACCGCACTAACAGGAAAGTGGAATCGAAAGCACGTACTGCTTACCGTCATGACACTTTTCGTCGCAGGTAACTTACTAGCGTGGCAAGCTCCCGGGTATAACACCTTAGTTATTGCTAGAATTTTAACCGGCCTAGCCCATGGTGTATTTTTTTCTATTGGTTCAACAATCGCTACTGGTTTGGTCTCTAAAGAAAAAGCCGCAAGTGCCATTGCGATTATGTTTACAGGTTTAACCGTGGCGTTGGTAACAGGCGTACCTCTTGGAACTTACATCGGTCAAACTTTTGGCTGGCAAGCCACTTTCTTAATTGTCGCGATATTAGGTCTTATTGCACTCATTGGTAGCGCATTCTTAGTACCGAATAATCTAAAACAACCACCAGCAGCAAAAATTTCTGCACAACTTAAAGTATTAACACAGCCACGTTTGTTACTGGTTTATGCCATCACGGCTCTTGGCTATGGCGGCACATTTACCGCATTTACTTTCTTAGCTCCAATTTTAGAACAAGTGTCTGGATTTAGTTCTAGTGCTATCAGCTTGATTATGTTGGTTTACGGCGTATCCGTAGCGGTTGGAAACATCTGGGGTGGTAAAATTGCAGATTCAATGGGGCCAATTAAAGCGTTAACGATTATATTTTCAGGGCTTGCAACTATCTTAGTTGTGTTTAATTTCACCGCAGTTAACCCGATTACAGCAGTCGCGACCATTCTAGTATGGGGTGCATTTGCTTTCGGTAATGTTCCAGGCTTACAAGTTTATGTCGTGAAGCTCGCTGAAAAATACACACCGGACGCTGTAGACGTGGCTTCAGGTCTCAACATTGCTGCATTTAATGTTGGTATTGCGCTTGGTTCTTGGGGAGGCGGGATGATCGTTGCCAAAGCAGGATTAATGCACACTCCTTGGGTTGGGGCTGTGATTGTGCTCATCGCTTTAGGATTGACTCGCTTTAGTGGTCGACTCGATAAAAAAGAACAGATGGATAGTGATATAGCGTTACATTCTGTCGCATAAATAAGCAGTCGTATAAATAATCATTAAGGGGGAAGCATCATGAGCTTCCCCCTTAATTTTATTCGTAGTCATCGTGAATACTTTCATTTTTTAACCACAAGCCCTGCGTAAATAAGAGATAGATAAAGGTATCTAACATCTAATCTTCGGTAAGTCTCGCCATTTTGTGGTGTATTGCGGCGTCAACATTTCACGGCGCATTCCCCACTTCTGATCAATACCTTGAGCACCTAAAAACAGAGTATCGTTCCCATACTTTTGGTTTAAATTATCAAACACTGCCATTAGCGGATCATTATTTGGGTTCGGGTTAAACAGATCTTTCTGCTCATGACGGCCATCCACTAGCTCAATCAACCCAACCCCCAACTTGTAATATTTGACTCCCATAGAGTAGAGCTTTATCGCCAGTTGGCTTGCCGCATGGGTAATTTGAGTCACATCAGACGTCGCATATGGAAAGCGATGAATCGCACGAAAACTGGCGGGTTTATTATCAAAGGGAGAGCTTGCCGCAAAGCAGAGCATCACTTTACATAGTGATCCCTGCTTACGGGCTTTTTGGGAAGCAATGGCGGCATGTTTACTCAGTGCTTGCTGCAAAGATTCAAGATCCACAATACGTTCACCCACGCTTCTTGTAGAGTAAATCTGTTTTTTGTCTGCCCTTGCACTATCCCACCCTTTGCACTGTTGCCCGTTTAGCTCTCTCACGGTTCGTTCAACGTCAATGTTGAAATCTTTTCTGGCTAACCCCACCGGAAACTTGGCTAAATCGAGGGCTGTATGAATATTAACGAGTTTCAGTTTCTGGGTTAACTTACGCCCTATTCCCCATACATCACCGACATCAAGTTGAGCAAGCACCGCTTTTCGTTCCTGTTCATTATCAAGAACACAAACACCATGATAACCCTCAATTTTTTTAGCGGCATGGTTAGCGATTTTGGCTAAGGTGAGTGTGGTGCCCATCCCGACACTCACCGCTAATCGACACTCTTTCCAAACCGATCTTCTGAGCTGTAAACCATGCGTTCTTAAACAAGGGATAGCAAGGTGACTTCGTTCGAAAGAGAGAAATGATTCATCGATAGAGTAGATGTGTTGATCTGGGGCAAAACGGCCGACTACCTCCATCATTTTACTAGAGAGATCGGCATATAATTCATAGTTAGAAGAGAGAGCAATCACGCCTTTCTGCTCACACATCTCTCTGACTTTAAAATAGGGAGCAAACTTGGGGATACCCGCCTCTTTCGCTTGTCGATTTGCCGCAACAATACAACCATCATTATTGGATAAAACGATAATCGGCTTTCCACGCCAATCCGGACGAAACACCTGTTCTGCACTGCAATAAAATGAATTTGCATCAACAAGCGCAAACACTATCTTTCCCTCAATAAATAACTTGGCCTGTGGCAGCGTATAGAGCGAACGACTACGCCTTCAATGCTAAAAGTATCGTAATCATTAATAGGCACTGGCTGTATTTTTTCTTTTGCTGATACAAGTAACCTTCTACTGGTATCAAGCAGTTTACATACGAATTCACCATTCAAATTGGCGACAATCACGTCTTGATCAACGGCCGTGACAAACCTATCGACAATCAATAGATCTCCATCAAAAATACCGACACCTTCCATCGAATCACCACACGCCTTGCCTATAAAGGTCGCGCTTGGATGATCCACTAATAGTTCATCTAAATCACAAGCCAGTTGAGTGTATTCCGAAGCCGGGCTTTCAAAACCAGTAATGCCTGCACTCGCAGAAATAGGGATAACATTCATAAAATATCACTGTTTATTTATACAGTTATATTTTGAACCTTAACGAGAGAAATTACAAGAATGTGTAGAGGTATATTGTTAGTAATGAGATTGGTAAACCTAGGATAAAGGCAAGTGTCGCTCTGTCGAGAAGAGAGCAAAATCTGGGGCATAATGGCGGTAGGCTCATCATCCCCCTAGGAGAGCTTTCCCACAACCTCTATTAGAGCTAGTGGGAAAATTACCTGAAGCCACCTGCAGCATACTTCTGGACATTTCTGAGTTAGGTTTTTTATTGAACAAGTTGATTACGGATGAGTCTAGGTAAGGAAAGAAGTAGTTTTCCCTCAACTTAAATATCAATGTGACCACCTCTTCAGTTGCACCCTAGACATCGTTTGTTGACATAGTTTGGTAATCAAACTAAATTTCATATCAATATACTTTGATTATCAAACTAAAGGAAATGACCTTGGACACTTCACTTCAACATAGCCACAGCTTTTCTGGGCACAACCATCATGGCGAGAAACGCACTTTCTACGTTTTGTTGCTTACTTTAACTACTATGGTTGTCGAAATAACGGCTGGCACTGTTTACGGTTCAATGGCTCTACTTGCTGATGGGTGGCATATGGGAACCCATGCCGCTGCTTTTTGCATTACCTTATTCGCCTATCGTTATGCGAAAAAGCATGAGAGTAGTGAGCGATTCTCTTTTGGTACGGGTAAGGTGAGTGTTCTGGGGGGATACACGAGTGCGGTCGCTCTCGGGATAGTTGCGTTATTGATGTTTGTTGAGTCGCTCGAAAGGCTATTTAACCCTCAGGCGATTCAGTTCAATGAGGCAATCATCGTGGCTTGTATCGGCTTAGTTGTAAACGTAGTAAGCATGTTTTTGCTCGGTGAGCATCACCATCATCACGACCACTCTCATGATCACGAACACCATCACCATCACCATCACCATCACCATCACCATGATCACAATCTTCGAGCTGCTTACTTACATGTTTTGGCGGATACTCTAACGTCTCTATTGGCAATTGTTGCGTTAATTTTTGCTAAGTTTTACGGCTGGAATTGGCTTGATGCCGTAATGGGAATGGTTGGAGCTTTGGTTATTTCTAAATGGACGATCAATCTGCTTCGTCAAACCAGTCCTATTTTGTTAGACGAGAATATAAATGAAAATTACAGTCAACAAATTCGAGCTGAATTAGCCCCTTTTGCTGATGTTACGGACTTGCATATATGGAAAGTGAGTGGCCATCATTACAGTGCTGCGATAACCTTGGTATCACATAGCGAATTATCACTAGATGAGTACAAACAGAAGCTACTTAAGTTCGATAAAATTAACCACCTAACCTTAGAGGTACACCTCAAGCCATGTTAAACCTAGAAGTTTTGAATCAATTAGTTACTGAATTTTATGACAAAATGTCTTCTTGGGAGCATTCTGTAGTCAGAGAGACAGGGTACTCATTGGCTCAAGTGCATACTATCGAAGTGCTTGGGAATCATGGTCATCTGCGAATGAAAGAGTTAGCAAATAAGCTAGGGATCACCACTGGAACGTTAACAGTGCAGGTTGATAAGCTAGTATCTGCTAACTTGATCGAACGTCTTACCGATCCTGAAGATGGAAGAGCAATCGTTGTCTCTCTTACAGAAGAGGGGCAATCCATTCATCAATACCACAACCAATTGCACTTAAACTTAATGAAAGAGCTGACTAGAAACATCAGTACTGAAGATGGGGAGCGTTTGATTGCTATCTTGAGTCAGATGAATAAAGAGTTTTAGTCGTTAATATTGTAGATCTGACAACTTTTTCATTAGCAAAAGTATAGTTACTGTAAGTATATAGTTTGTTTTGAAACTATTGCCCCAACTCGTATTGGGGCATTTCCGAGTTACAGAATATCGACTCTCATTGTGAGCACCAAATAATTCTGTCGCGGAAAAAGTATTTAATATTTGAAGTGAGAGTGCACGCATTGGGGATGTTGTTGACGATCATGTACAAGGATATGAAAACGTCTACTCTGTTATTTGACAAACGACAGATAGCAAAAAGCCGCTCATAAAGAGCGGCTTTTCTAATGGGTGGAAGCCCCAGCCACATCCCGGCACACACGTCGCCTGCTGCGGCTGCTTCCTTCCGGATCTGACCGAGTTCACAAGTTAGTGTTGCGGGAGGACCAGGGCCTCCATAGGTTCTTTTTCTTAAACGAGCGTCTCGTCAAAGAGTGAGAGGATTATCAAGCATCCCTGACACTAATGCAAGCCCCACAAGGTACGAAAGCCAACTTTTTAGTTCAAGTGCGCAATAAAACATCGCTTAGTATAATCACTATACATTCGAAGCCATTCCGCCCTCATCGTTCACCACAATTCTAGGGTTAACAAACATAAATTCAGTACCTTCGCTATTTTTAGCATCATACATTGAGCGGTCTGTTTTCCTCAGCGCTTCTCTTAAACTGCATTCGCCTTCTCTAGGCAAGTAGATCCCCATAGAAACTTTTACTGCAAATTCAATCTGTTCTTTTGGCCGTTGAAAGTTAAAACTACCTAAGCGATTGAGCAATTCGGATAGCTTATGTTCGGGAACTTCTCCAACCAAAATAAATTCATCGCCACCAATTCGGAAACAACGTCCTTGCCACTCTCTTTTAATCAGCTGAGCGTACTCTTGAAGGATAAGATCCCCGACATGGTGGCCATAAGTATCATTAATCTGCTTAAACTTATTAATGTCTAAATACACCAATGTTTGAGATGGCTTTAATCCTCTTCGGTAGCGATGGCGTAAACTGCGCCGATTTCCAAGTTTGGTTAAGCTATCTGTATTCGATTGGGTGTGTAAATAAATCGCCACCAAAAACATAAAGCAAAGTAGAACGATAAAAACACTTTGCGTTCGACTAGCCAGTTTCTGCTCCGCTTCATGAGTACTTCGCCAATCTGGAGCCTGATCATAGAATCTATTCAGTCTATCAGTATCAATAACCTGTAACGCTCTTGAGAAGAAAAACGCTAATTTCTCACCTCTATCCGTTTTTGGGAAACCGAGAGCAACATCGGAACGGAAGAGTTTGTCGATTGAGTGATCTCTTGTGATCGGAAGCAAACTTTTTTCTTTCAATAAAGCGCTTAACGTAGCGTTATTAAGCGCAATATAGTCAACCTCGGCATCAAGTAATGCATCCACTAATTCTCCATCGTTGCGATAGCGAAACAGATATTTTTGAGGTAAAAGTTGAGTCAATAATTCATCGAAAAAATCACCTTTTATGACTCCAATGTTTTCGGTAATCAGCTCTGATGCGTTTCGGTAAACATCTGGTTTGTAACCTATACGCTTGACTAGCAGGGATTCTGCTGTGTAGTGCGGAGTACTAAAATTAACTAAAGCTTTACGTGGTTCAGAGATATTCAGTGGAGCAAGCACATCAATTCGATTCACCAGTAAATCTTGGTACATGCTTTCCCATGTCTCTTCTGCGGAACTGGCCAGTTGGCATTGAAACCCTAAAATATCGCATGCTTGGAAAATTGCGTCCGCACTGTTGCCTTTCACTGAACCATCAGGTTGGTATATAGCAAAAGGAGTCATATTTTCTAGTTTAACAAGTAAAGGTTTACGAAGATCTAATCCACTATTGAAGACTTCACGCCTTAGTGCCTGTTGGCGTAAATCGAACTGATACTGCTCAACCTTCTCTCTTAAACGTTTCTGTATTTTCTCTGAGTGTAAGTAATCGACAAAATAGGAAAGCTCGGATGCATGAGTGCCTTTCATCGAAACGATAGACACAGGCTTAATCGAGATCTTATCGTTCAACATTTTTGCATCGAACCCACGACTCAGCATTGGCTCCAATTGATTTATCGCATCCACAACCCCCGCCACCGAATGGTTATTCAGCAACGCCAACGCTTGATGGGTGCCGTCATACTCAATCAACTCTATTTGTGGGTAGTTAACCTGAATCAGATCGCCATAAATTGTATTTTTAGGCACTCCAAGCTTTGAAATGTCGGCCAACTCTGTATCTAGCCGACTATAAAGAAAAGTATATTCTATATTGGTAGGGCGGGAAAAATCGAAACGTAGCGAACGAGATTTTGTGTGAGTAATATTCGCGGCGAAGTCACTCTCCCCCACTTCTACCGCTCGTAAAATTGAATCAAAGCTTGGGTAATCGACATATTGAATAGAGAGTTCAAACTCTTCAGCGAGGGCGTCAAACAGAATACGTGTGACAATATCATCCGCTTCGGTTGCCACGGAGTAATGCATTTTGCTTTGTGGAACACTTTCGCTAGCCGTAGCATGAAATACACCACTAAAGCCGATGGAGGCCCAAACGACGAACCATAAGATTGGTCGCAGATTTCGAAATATATTCGCCACTAAACATACCTTAAAGATAGTTTTGATGACACCACACTGAATACTCATATGGTATCTTATGCACTTAACCATATATTGAAGATATGTATACGTCTAGACTATTTAATCTCTACTGTTTCCAATCTCTCAATAAATCCAGTTTCTAGGTAATTAAAGCTTTCTAAGTAATTAGAACTTTATGGCTCAAGCTTTAATTACTTCTTTTTCTAGACCCGTGCCTTGCCAAAATCAAGGCGTGACGAGATCAAAGCTCGCTAGGCTCTTCATCTGAACGAATAATATAATCGGTCATCCAAGCGGTTCCTAGTAAACATAACCAGACAACAAATACCGGATTAGGGACATCCACATTCGGGGAGATAATTAATGCAGCAAAACCGACCGTCGGTAGCGTCCAGCAAAGAAGTTGGTTCCACTTGAATTTTGTTGATTTTGTCAGCATTTCCATTGAGGCAATGATGCCCACAATACAAAGGGAAACCAATGCGGCATGAGATAAACCCGCCGCCCACAACGGAATAATTAACCCCAAAGACCACCAGCTGTGACGACTGACAATTTTTCGGTTTTCACTTTTCCAATAATTCGCTACCCACCATATGGCAACAACGACGAGTGTTTGGATGATCGTAACCCACGGTGTTCCGTCCAGCTTGCCTGCATTTTGTGTCACCATGATCCCGACTTGAAGAGTCAACACCACCAAACTTGCCGTCAGTAATATTCCCAACGAACTTCGCTTCGAAAATGCCACCATTAATAGAGGGAACAGGACCCAAACACTGACAGAAAGTGTAATTGACTGCATTGGAAGTGTGAGCCCGTAAATAGTCATCGCGGCGAGAAATACTAGCCCTGCGACTCCACCTTGAGGTAAAACCCATAAAGCAGGGATAATTAAAGCGATAACAGGAATGTCTCCAGCGCTTAAGCTAATGGCAAGCGCACAAACAATCGCTAATATTGTTGTGATCAAGAACTGAATTGTTGAAAATACCATAGCTCCTCCTTCTACCAATCCGTGGCAACTTGAACTAGGAATTTTTATTATGGATCATTTTTTACCGCAAGTCTTTGCTGTAATTCACCAAATTCCCTTTGGGAAAGTCACCACTTATGGAGAAGTGGCCCGTTTTGCTGGTTTCCCAGGCTATGCTCGGCATGTAGGTAAAGCACTCGGGAATCTTCCTGAAGGCAGTAAATTACCTTGGTTTAGGGTCATAAACAGTAAAGGAGAAATCTCATTGAAGGGTGAAGCGTTTGAACGGCAAAAAAGCCAATTGCAAGCGGAAGGAATTGAGGTGAGCTCGATAGGAAAAATAAAGCTAAGATTATACAAATGGCAGCCTTGATTGGCTGCCATTGATGAAAATGAATCGATTAATGTCGAACAAATTGCGTTCTAACTTTAGTTACGAATACCTTTAAGCATTAAAGCGACGTGTTGTGTTTGGTTATTATCAGTGATTACAGGGGTAACCGTATCGGTAATAAAACGTAACTTACCGTCCACTTCAATTTTTGCACGAACATTGTAAGTATGATTACTTTGAATTTTTCTGCTGTCATAATCGAGCTGGAAATCTAAAGGAATTTGCTTGCTGTTTGTTTCAAAGCGATGTTTCGCTATCACTTTAGCAGGCGCATCAGCTAATGAAATATCTTCTAAAATAACGGTAACTAACGCACCCGGTTGTAATGCAATACGCTCACGATATGCCACACTACCAGTAATCGTTTGTACGGCACTGGTTTCTAACTCAGGTTGTGGCGAAGTCTGACAGCCAAATAATGCGCCACCGAAGATAACAGATATAACAAGTAAAAGTGCCTTTTTCATGAATACTCTCTTAACGTATTGAATTCAGGATATATTGTAATGAGCGCAATTATAGATAGGCTTTGTCACTATGTCTTGAATGTTTGTAACTTATTGACAGAACTTTGACTGAACCATTAATTCACAAATTTTAAGCTCTTTGAAAGCTTCTATTAAGGTATATAAAATGAGTAAACCACTTAAAGAGTTACTAAGCTTACTGCAACTCGAAAAGCTAGAAGAAGGGCTATTTAGAGGCCAGAGCGAAAACTTAGGCTTACCACAAGTCTATGGGGGACAAGTTCTTGGTCAGGCACTTTCTGCCTCGCGCTATACTGTAGAGGATGACCGTTCTGTTCACTCATTCCACAGCTACTTTCTTTACCCTGGCGATCCGGAAAAACCTATCATTTACGATGTGGAAAACTTAAGGGATGGGCGAAGCTTCAGCACTCGCCGAGTGAAAGCGATTCAAAACGGACGTCCTATTTTTTATCTCACTGCTTCTTATCATGGTAACGAACCAGGATTCGAACACCAAAATACGATGCCAGAGGTTCCCGGCCCTGAAAACTTTGCGTCTGAATCTGAGCTTGCTAGCCATATTGCTGAATTCTTACCTGAAAAATTACGTAAGACATTCTGTGGTGAAAAACCGATCGAAATGCGCCCAGTCACTATCGTCAACCCACTTGCTCCAAAGAAAACAGAGCCAAAGCAGTACTTATGGATCAAAGCCAATGGTGAGATGCCCGATAACCATTTAATTCATCAATACCTGCTGGCTTATGCGTCTGATTGGGGATTTCTGGTCACGGCATTGCATCCGCATGAAGTATCACTGATGACGCCAAAATTCCAAGTGGCTACCATCGACCACTCCATTTGGTTCCATCGCCCATTTAAGCTCGATGAATGGTTGCTATACGCCATTGAGAGCCCGACGGCAAGTAACAACCGTGGACTGGTACGTGGTGAGATTTACAATCGCCAAGGTGATTTAGTGGCAACCGCCGTGCAAGAAGGGGTGATGCGTTTTACGAAATAATGCAAATGAGTGACGCTATATTTTTAATTCCTTTCATACGGCGCAAACCACATTCTTTGTGAAGATTAAATGGGGAGCGCCGTTGTGTATTTCAGCGGCTCCATCGCAAAAGTCGAGGTGACATTTGAGATGCCATCTACACTGTTCACTAATCGCTTGTAAAACTTATCAAAGCATTTCATATCTTTAACGAGAACCTTGAGCATGTAGTCATACTCCCCTGCCATGCGATAAAACTCCATCACCTCTGGAAAAAGCGTCACCGTATCAACAAATTGGCTGTACCATTCATGTGAGTGATTACTGGTCTTAACCATTACGAAAGCGGTAAAAGACAAGCCAAGCTTTTCAGGGTTCAGCAACGCCACTCGCTTTTCAATGATCCCTTTATCTTCCAATCGTTTAAGCCGTTTCCAACACGGTGTGGTGGTTAAATTCACCGCCTCAGCCAAATCATTTAATGACAAAGTGCTGTCAACTTGCAGCATTGAGAGGATTTTTTTATCAACGTTATCCAGTTCCATTTCACAAAAAACCTTTCATAGAGAAATATATTCTCCTTTTTACCAGAATAAGAGTCTTTTTTGTGAAGTTTTTCTCCCGATTTGTAGGTAAATTAATCTTATACCAAGTTAGGAGATAGCCCATGTGTACTGATCATCAATGGATAAACAATGCAATTCGCAAATTAGAAGCCGATTTTCAACGCTCTGCGGACACTCATCTTATTAAGCTTGAACTTCCTAGTATTGAAGGAGTGGATGTCTACCTAAAAGATGAAAGCACCCATCCCACTGGTTCATTGAAACACCGTTTGGCTCGCTCTCTCTTCTTATACGCGATCAGTAACGGTTGGATTGGGCCAGAGACGACGGTTATTGAATCATCGTCTGGTAGTACTGCGGTATCTGAAGCTTATTTTGCCCGTCTTCTTGGCTTACCTTTTATCGCAGTGATGCCTAAATGCACCGCACGTAAGAAAATCGAACAAATTGAATTCTATGGCGGTACTGCCCACTTAGTGAATAGAACCGATGAGATCTATCAGGAATCTCGCCGTTTAGCCGATGAATTAAACGGCCATTATATGGATCAGTTTACCTACGCTGAACGCGCAACAGATTGGCGCGGAAACAATAATATTGCTAACTCAATCTTTAACCAGATGAAGCTAGAAGAGCACCCTGAGCCGACTTGGATTGTGATGAGCCCAGGTACGGGTGGTACATCAGCAACGATTGGCCGTTTCATTCGCTACCAAAAATACAACACCAAGCTTTGTGTGGTTGACCCTGAAAACTCTGTTTTCCACGACTATTATCGTACTCGCAATACCAACCTCACCGGAGATTACGGCAGTAAAATTGAAGGCATCGGCAGGCCACGAGTCGAACCGAGTTTCATCCCAGGCGTGATTGATGAAATGCAGACGATCCCAGATGCTGCGAGTGTGGCTACCGCTCACTGGTTAGAAAAAGTATTGGGGCGAAAAGTGGGGGCATCGACAGGTACTAACCTATATGGCGTTCTGCAATTGGCGGCTAAAATGAAAGCCAAAGGGGAAACGGGGTCCATTGTTACGCTGTTATGTGACAGTGGCGAGCGCTACTTAGATACTTATTACAACCCTGAGTGGGTCGCGAATAATATTGGTGATCTTCAACCTTACTTGGAACGTTTAGAAGCATTTGAGTCGACGGGTTATATTGAGTAGCCGTTTATATTGAGCAGCCGTTTACGCTCGCTCTATCTCATCCTAAAATACGTTGATTAAAAAAGCCTACAGACACTTTCAATTTGAAAGAACAATGTGCTGTAGGCTTTTATCTTATGACGTTTACTGATGTCTGATTTAACTACTTCTGTTTTGCGTCAAAGGCAGCAAGTTGCTCTGGCGTTGCTTTGGGCTGATGATTCTGCTTCCACTCATCATAAGTCATGCCATACACTCGTTCACGGGCATCATCAATATCGAGATCCAATCCTTGGGTTTCAGCTTCTGCCTTATACCATTTACTAAAACAGTTACGGCAGAAACCCGCGAGGATCATCAGATCGATATTTTGCACATCTTTATTATCATCTAAATGCGCCAGTAAGCGTCGAAATGCTGCTGCATCTAGTTTGTCTTGTTGCTCTTGAGTCAGATTTTTATATTTGAAATCAGCCACTTTACTTTCCCTTTCTTCTTAGTATTTATGCTTGTATGTTAGCACTGTTTACTTCATTTATCCGTGGCTTGTTCGCCCTTTTGTGTCGTGATCTAATTCTCGATTCAGCTCTGCTTCTACATGACCAGGCGATTGGGTATGACCCGAAATCAGGCGATACATCGCAGGAATCACGAACAGTGTCACTAGTGTCGCAAACGCCATACCAAAGAAGATCACCGTACCAACCGCGACTCGGCTTTCATAACCAGCGCCCGTTGACATAATCAATGGTATTGCGCCCGCTAGCGTAGTAAATGCAGTCATCAATATTGGCCTTAAACGACGAGCAGCGGCATCGACAATCGCTTGTTCAAATTCAATACCACGGTCTCTTAATTGGTTTGCAAACTCAACTATCAATATTCCGTTTTTGGTCACCATCCCGATCAACATGATCATGCCGATTTGGCTATAAATATTAAGCCCTTGCTCCATCACAACCAGCCCGAGGAAGCCGCCAAAGACGCCCATTGGAACGGTAAACATCACCACCATTGGGTTAATGAAGCTTTCAAACTGAGCCGCTAGTACCAAGTACGCCACCAGCAGTGCTAGACCAAATACGATTAAAATACTCGACTGATTCTCTTTGAAGTCTTTAGATTCACCGGTGTAATCAACTGAAATATCGCCAGGCAAGAGTTCAATGGCTTTTGCATCAAGAAAATCCAATGCCTCACCCAGCGTTGCATCATTGATTAAATTGGCACTCAAGGTGATCGATTTCTGTTTATTGACATGAGAAAGTCGAATCGATGACGCGACTTCTTCGATCTTCGTGACCGTATCAAGAGTCACTAAATCGCCACTCGCGGTTCTCATGTAAATTTGGCTCAAGTCCGCCGCATTGTTGAAGCTATTTTCGTCACCACGTAAGTACACATCGTACTCTTCACCGCGATCAACAAAGGTCGTTTCACTTTTTCCGCCGAGCATGACTTCTAGAGTTTCGGAAATATCAGAAATTTTAATGCCGAGCTGTGACGCACGATCTCTATCGACAGATACAACTAGCTCAGGTGTTTTCTCTGAGTAGTTAATGTCTGCGCCTTCCATGAGTAAGCTGTTGTTGGCTTCTGTTTTAAGTATCTCAGCCCACTTTTGTAACTCTTTATAGTCCGAACCACCTAAGACAAACTGAACGGGCTCACTCGATCCACCACGGAACCCCGGCATCATAGGGAAGACTCTGGCATCAGGAATATCGACCAAGGTTTTACGGATCAACCCTAATGCTTGTTGCGCGGTTTGATCTCTGTCTTCCCAATCTTCCAAAATCATGATGACAAAGCCAGTTTGGTCACCCGCCATTCCACCAAATGCTGGCGATTGGATGCTGAATGATTTCAGAACGCCTTGGCCCAACAGTGGCATTAGACGTTGCTCTACTAAGTCCATATTGGAGCTCATGCGGTTGTAACTGGTTGCGTCTGCACCACGAACAAAGGCAAAGATCGCACCTCGGTCTTCTTGCGGTGTCAGTTGAGCGGGAACATGATTAAGCAAAGCAAAGCTACCACCAATACAACTCATGATGATGATTGGAGCTATCCATCGCCACTGCACGGCTCTTTTCACTAAACCTCGATATCCCTCTTCAAGACGGGCAAAGATTCTTTCTATAAAGAGGTTAAAGCGATTTGGTTTCACATTGGCTTTAAGGATCTTACTCCCTAACACTGGCGTTAACGTCAGTGCGATGAGTGAAGAGAAAATAACGGACATCGCTAACAACACTGAGAATTCAGTAAAGAGCAAACCGACCATGCCGTCCATAAAGGAGATAGGTAAGAACACCATGACCAAAACTAAGGTGGTTGCCACTACCGCAAAGCCCACTTCACGTACACCTTTATATGCCGCGAGTAATGGCTTTTCACCTTTTTCAATGTGATGGAAAATATTTTCAACCACCACAATGGCATCATCGACTACTAAACCAATTGATAATATGAGTGCCATTAAAGTGATCAGGTTAATCGAGAAACCAAAATTGTATGCCGCCATAAATGAGGAGATCAGCGATACTGGCACCGTCACTGCGGGAATCAACGTCGCTCTTGCTTGTCCAATAAAGACATACAGAACCAGTATGACCAATCCACCTGTAATAAATAGTGTGTTGTAGACTTCTGAAATTGAACGATCGATGAACACTGTAGAGTCATAATCAACCGCTAAGCGAGTACCTTCTGGCAAGAATTGTTGGATCTTAGCGACTTCTTTGTGAACGAGACTTGCTACTTCTAATGGGTTCGCGTCCGACTGAGGCACAATGCCCATACTTACGTTGACTACGCCATCACTTTTAAACGTAGAATTTTCATTCTCTGCGCCAAGAAATACATCAGCAACATCTTTAAGGTAAATCGACGTACCATCACTGGTGGTTTTCACTACAAGGTAGTTGAAATCATCCGCTTGCTGATAAAGACGTTCCGTTCTTACTGACATGACAATCGAATCATTACGAACTTCACCGCCCGGGCTTTCGATATTCTCTGAACGTAAAGCATTGGTAATATCAGTGGTGGTGATACCACGCCCTGCCATCAGTTCAGGTTTCAACTTCACATACATCACTTTATAAAGGCCGCCAGAGATATCGACCGAACTCACTCCTGAGATCAGGCTGAACCTATCCATTAATACACGCTCGGTGTAATCGGTCAGTTCAGTGCGATCCATGATGTCGGAGCTTAAATTGATGTACATCGACGCTTCGCCACTACCGTTATTTTTGTAAACGATAGGATCATCCGCTTCATCAGGGAGACCGCGCTGAGCACGTGCAACTGCATCTCGAACGTCACTCACCCCAGTATTTAAGTCGTAACCTAAATCGAATGTGATGGTGATTCGAGAACTGCCATTTCTTGTGGTTGAACTTATTTCATCAATACCACTGATCCCAGAAAGCTGATCTTCAAGCACTGTGGTGATCTGACTCTCCATAATGGTGGCAGAGGCCCCTTCATAGCGAGTACTGACCGACACTACTGGGTTTTCAATATCAGGCATCTCACGAACAGCAAGTTTGTTAAATGACACGATACCAAATACACAAAGCAATAGACTTAGAACAATCGCGACAACTGGCCTTTTTACCGCTGTATCAGACAACCACATTATTGTTGCTCCTTCTCAGCATGAACACTTGAAGCTGGTTCGTTGCTGATCATTGCAGATGCATCATTTTTTTCAACAGGCTCTCCGGCAGCATTAACCAATTTAATTGCAACGCCATCACGCATATTAACCAAGCCTTGAACAACAATGCTTTGCCCGATCTCTAATCCTTTCTCGATAACGACTTCATTACCTACGCGAGCGCCTAGAAGCACTTCTTGACGATGAGCTTTATTCTGGTCATCAATAATGTATACATATCGCTTAGTGCCCGAGTACTGCAATGCTTGCACTGGGATAATAGGAGCACTAATTGCTGGGAAATCAATCGTAGCCGCCATTAGCATGCCCGGTTTGAGTTTACTCTCCGGATTAGCAAATTCGATTCGTACGCGCAGGTTAAGTGTTTCTTGGTTAATACGAGAATCAATCCCAACCACTTCACCAGCAAAAGACTGATCGCCCCACGCTTGACTCGTCGCGATCACTTTCATGCCAGTTGATAGCTTAGATAAATAACGTTCAGGCACTTGTAAATCGAGCTGCATCAGAGAAAGGTTATCCAATGTGATGAGTTCACTCCCGACACTCACCATTTTGCCCAGGCTGAAATCAACAAAGCCGACAGTTCCAGCAAATGGAGCACTGATGTGTAAATCGCGTAAATTTGCGTTTGCCGCTTCTAAACGAGCTTGAGCAATATCAACATTGGTTTTTTGTGCATCAATTTCCGTTTGAGTGATCGCATTTCGCTTCACCAGACGTTCAAACTCTTTCAACTTTCGCTGCTCATCTTTTAAATAAGCGTTCGCCTCTTTAACTGCGGCACTCGCTTTGTCATCATTTAGCTGAACCAATAACTGGCCTTGTTTAACTTTCTGATTTGCGTAAATCGCAATTTGCTCTACTTTTCCTGAAACTTCAGGAGAAATGACCACAGATTGTTTGGCCTCAAGTTTTCCAATCAATGAAAGCGATTGAGATATATCGTGATGAGAAACAGTTTGAGCAACAACGGCTACCGTGCTCCCTCCTGTAGATGGACGCTTAGCGTTAGAAACCGAACTAAATGCAACAACTGAAATGGCGAAGAGCGCCACTATTGTATTTTTTTTCATACGACTACTTATATAAAAGAGGTTATTACCAATATTGATGGCTCTAGTTTACCAACAGATTGGCGGTTTGTTCGTCAAGGAATGTAAAGTCGATAGATAAAATGTAAAAGAACCAAAGAAATAGAGACATCAATCTCAATTACCTCGTATAAATATCGCTGCCTTAATAGACAAAATGCGCATTTTCCGGCTTCCTTGCCCAAAAAGGCAGCATTCAACTCAAAATCATAAGAAAAATCCTTTACAGCTTTAACGAGTTTGCTATGATGCGCTCCGCACTTGAGGGATGAGTTGGGAAAACATTCTTTTAGTTTACTTCTTATAAAGAAGTAAGAAATACCCCTGGAGGGGTTCCCGAGTGGCCAAAGGGATCAGACTGTAAATCTGACGGCACTGCCTTCGATGGTTCGAATCCGTCCCCCTCCACCATATTCTCTTAAGCGATTTATCGTTTAGGAAACACTTGATTGATGTGTTGGGAAAACCTCAATTAAGCTTACTTTGTAAAGAAGTAAGAAAACACCCTGGAGGGGTTCCCGAGTGGCCAAAGGGATCAGACTGTAAATCTGACGGCACTGCCTTCGATGGTTCGAATCCGTCCCCCTCCACCATATTCTCTTGAGCGATTTATCGTTTAGGAAACACTTGATTGATGTGTTGGGAAAACCTCAATTAAGCTTATTTCTTAAAGAAATAAGAAAACACCCTGGAGGGGTTCCCGAGTGGCCAAAGGGATCAGACTGTAAATCTGACGGCACTGCCTTCGATGGTTCGAATCCGTCCCCCTCCACCATATTCTCTTGAGCGACTTGTCGTTTAGGAAACTCTTGATTGATGTGTTGGGAAAACCTCAATTAAGCTTATTTTGTAAAGAAATAAGAAAACACCCTGGAGGGGTTCCCGAGTGGCCAAAGGGATCAGACTGTAAATCTGACGGCACTGCCTTCGATGGTTCGAATCCGTCCCCCTCCACCATATTCTCTTAAGCGATTTGTCGTTTAGGAAACACTTGATTGATGTGTTGG
>NZ_SYUT01000071.1:0-32462 GCF_005146325.1 Vibrio genomosp. F6
GAAGTGAATCATTTCTTGAGCGAAGTCCCTGATAATTTTCGCAGCTATTACATTACCCGATTTTTTACAGGTCTTCGTACAGGTGAAATTGATGGGTTGATGTGGGATGACGTTGATTTGACCAACAAAACCATCACTGTTCGTCAAAGCTTAGTTAGGGGGGAATTGTCGGGATTAAAAACGGAGGGCTCATACCGAGTGATCAACCTGACTGATAGTGTGGTTGAGGCTTTAAAGATACACAAAAAAACGGCTTATTTAAAAGACAAATATGTGTTTACCAATGCGAAACGTAAACCTCTGAATTATGCCGTCGTTTCACGGACCGTTTGGTATCCGACGCTTAAGAAAGCTAAATTGAGAAGCCGAAACCCTTATCAAACACGGCATACGTTCGCCACACTCTTGCTGGCCTCTGGAGAATCACCAGAATGGATTGCGAATCAAATGGGGCATACGACAACTACCATGCTGTTTCGAGTGTACTCCCGTTATGTTCCGAACCTGACAAGGCAAGATGGAAGTGCATTTGCCGCATTTTTGAATAATGGAGGACAGTTATGAAGTATTCACCATTAGCCATTCACTGCACCAGTCTGTGTTTTGATGTGATGCAGCGTTCATCATTTAAAACCTTAACTCATCGCGATATTGACGAGTTCAAAGAGGATGTCTATGCACTGATATGTGAGAGAGCCAAGCTCATGCCGACTAAGCAGCAAAGAGAGCACCAGTTTGCTTCCCACGTTGCAGATGGTGTGATTAGTGTGCTCCATCAATGTTTAAATAATCCGTCGGCTCGCGACTCAATTTGGATCCTCGCTGCACTTGAATCTCGTATCGACACGTCGATTAAAACCATCATCCATTAATGCCCCAACAAACAGTGCGTACAACCTATGGCTTTGTGCGCACACTTTCCCCGTCACTCATTCTAAGTGTGCGCCCATGCAAAAAATCATCATTATTTTGAATACAAACACCAATAGAAAGTCGATCAAGAAAAACATCCGGTTTGAACACGAACTTGTGGATGAGATAGAGGGCGTGAAGCCAGAAAGTGTTAGCTTTTCAAGTTGGGTGAAGCAAGCATGTCGCGAAAAAGTAGCCAATGAGACTATCGATGGTGATGTGTGCGCACAGCTTGAAAACGATGCGCGGCTAGATGTGCGCACACGAGCGAGTAACAATTCAAAATCCATTGATAGGATGAGTTCGTTTGAACTGATTAAGCGTTGGGATGAGAAGGGCTTATACCATCAACAAATTGCAGAAAAGTTGAATGAACTTGGGCGAGAGAGCCCAAATAGTAAAACATGGACTAGAGCGCTAGTGAGGCAGTTGCTTAGTGATTGTTAAGTAACTTACTTATTTGATGTCATTCTCTGCTATTTCAGTTTGTTCCTGAAGAAAGCGCTGTTTTAAAGTTAGTTGTTGTTCAAGTTCGGATTTTTGTCGATTTAACTCGCTCGTACTTTTCATTACAGTGGGCCTTTCTTCATTAGCTGCTTTATAAAAAAAATCAAGTTGTTCTGATGACATTTTCTGTAATGTTTCAGTGAGATCAATTTCAGCAATAATTAAGTCGATTTTAGCTTCAATTTCCCCAATTTCGACACGAGCAGAAGATGTTTGTTCTTGAACGTAACGAGCAGTACGAACCGTCTTTTTCATATCAGTGCTTATCTTCTCTACTTCCGAAAAGAAGGGACTAATTGCTTTAAATAACATATGTTACATCTAACTTTAAAGGGTGGCGTCCTTGTATTATTAAGCGCTTATGGCTTTGTAAAGGAACTATTGGCTTTGTTAAAAGTAAATTGATTATACAATGTTTTGCTCACCATTAAGTGGTTGTTTTTATGATAACTTTCTGATTTTACGCTTTTGTGCTGACCAATTTTAATTTTTGGTGATGTGCTATTTTTATTTTTTAATAGTGGTGCTGTACTTTATTGTTGGTGTAGAATGCACACTTCGTATCCATCTACATGATTTGAGATTGTGAGCAGTACAGTTGCTTCTTTATCGCTAACATTTACCTCAAGGATAGGAAGCGGTGAACTGGTAGCCATGGCGACTCAGCAATTAAACATAGATATTGGTTATCCTCACAGTAGAGCTTACGCTTTACTGAACTATTTCAATGACTTTCACTTAAGCAGCTTCAGAATAAGCAGAGTAAATGATGAAAAATATCCTGTCGGGTCCTCATTTTCTTGATTGGAATGACAAGTTCCATGTAACAACCTCGGTTGTATTTCAACGCACCAAAAACAATTCTGGCGTTAACTTTATTGTTGAAAATGGATTTAGCCGAATCTATTACCATGCGCCAACGATTAAAGATTTAAAGCCCGGCAGATATATAGTCTGCTTTACTCAATCAAAGCTGGTTTCCGACCGTAATGATGCGTTTGCCGTTATTTCTGAAGCGGATTTTAAACATAGTATTGTGAGTGAAGTCTGTTCACCGTCGCTCAACACTCAGCTTGTTAAATTTGTGAAACGTGATGCTAAGCTTATCAAGATGGCGGAGAGAGCCATTTGGGACAAGCTTGGTCAGATGATTACGGTCGATTCAGATAGTGATCGTCAAATTTTGCAGGTTTTATCTCACTGTCCAGTTCTAAATTTTCATGCTCCAATCATACTCGATCAACTAAATCGTGGTCAGATTCGTACATTAGAACTATTTGAAGAGAAGTTAATAAATACACAGTGGGATTATTTAGTACCTTCTGCTATTCGAGTTCGTGCAGCGAAGACATTGTTTGATAATTTCGATGATGTATCTGGTCAAGTCGAGATATGCATTAAGAAAGGTATTTTAACAGCTGAAATAAAGGCATTGGCTGGAAAGGCTGTTATTGCTGATCCTGCCTTAGCTAGCTCTTTCTCATTTCAAATACTCGGACAAATTTGTGCTGAGATGACATTTACCCCTAACAAGAAAGAGTTCGAACATTTAGTATCTGTTCTTGATCATCAGAGAGTGAAAATTGTCGCTCAATATTTGCCAGTAGAGTTGATTGCGGACTTTCCGAACTACGTCAGTTTGACTCGGCTACTTGATCTCCTCTCTTTGCCGGAAGTCAGTGATTCAGAATCGATTTTTCAGCATGTGTTTGCTCGTATTGAGTCTAATGACGTAGTGGTTAGTAAAGGCGATATTGCTTATCTCAATCGAATGCTGGAAAAAGAACATTTACAAGCCTTAGTTAACGCATACTTCAAAAATATAGATGAAGTAAAAGCAACGTTACTTTGTAAGTTGTCTAATAATAGTGATCTCTCGCCGCTACTTAAATCAGTAATTAGAACGCTATTGGTGAATTTTCAGAGTGAGTCGTCTCGCTGCTTTATTCAGGCTTGGCGAGCTGATTTGGCCGTTCAGCATTTAGATGAGCCTGTTCGTGAAGCTATTAGTCAAAATTACTCTGAGTTCTTGGGTAACTTTGCTGAAGGGCAAGAAGTACTGTGTGACGCGCTGCCTCTTGAACACTTGCCCCTCTACGCAAAATACGTAGCCGAGCCACATTTGAATGAATATTTGCAAGTTCATGGGGAAGTAAGTTCATTAGAAACGTTATCTCTGTTGCGAGTTAGTGCCGTCGAAAATAACTACTTTGAATCACAGCTTCTTATCTCTTTGTTTGAACAAAAACTCAGACAAGGAGGGGCGTCAGTTCAACGCATTGCCGCTTTGTTTGATGACTTTCAAAAAGGGTTGTTTGAGCACCATGCTAAGTCTCGAACCCGAATCGAACTTTCGATTGTTGCAGCCTGCCAATGGTTAAAGAAAGAACAGGTAATGTCTGGGTCCAGATTTAGCAAAAGGAGTGTGTGCGAAGGGAAGTTGTGGTTTGCGAAAGTAAAGGATGACAACGGCACAGTTACTGAAGAAAAAGAGCCTAAAGCCTTGTGCCGCCGAAACGACTGTACAATGTGTGTGTTTGATGGAATGGAAAATATAGATCCATTCAAAGGAAAACCAAATCAACGACAATATGTAAGTTTACCGCGAGAGCTTACGTTCACTGGAGCCCCTTTTTACAAAATGGTTCACCAGTTGTTTGGAATCACAGTAGAACATCTTCATCAACATGACGCTTTTGTACGTATGTTATCCGCAATTAATCGCTGGAATGAAATTCTTGAAAAGCTGATATGTCGACAGTGTGATAACCCATTGCAAATAGCAGAACATGCCAAAGGTTCAATCGGTCATTTGGCGGTGGGTACAACATATTGGCATTGTGGTTCAGAAACCTGTGCCTCTTATGGTGAGTCCGTAAAAATTTCTTATTGCATCGGCTGCCAAAAGTATATTGATAGTCGTGATGACCAAAAATCATGTACTCCTTATGAGCTCCGTTCATACAAAAAGTTTTATATCTGTAACGATTGCGGAAGCTGTTGTTCTAAACATAGTGGCTTTGCGGGGATTTGCCCTCACTGTGGAAGAGATGGTGCGTTTACTGACATTAATCAAAAAGGGAGAACGCGAGCGAAATGCAAGCATTGTAATGTAGTCACTAATATTGGTCATTTTGCGTATCAGGCATTACAGAAGCACAACGCGAGTGGAGGAGCATTTAGTTATATTCGCTCTCTTTCGAATTCACCTTGTCACTTGGCTGGTGTTGTCGCTGATGGTGCGGGTAACACGCACTGGTTGGTAGCAGATATGCCTTGGAAAAATCAGACTCTATATATTTTCGATCTCTATGAGAGTTTGAGAACTAAAAAAATTACTCGTCAAATATTATCTAAATATAACGAAGTTTATGATTTAAAAGTGATTGAAAAACTGGCGTTGTTAGGACTTAATCACTCTCGATATGGGGTTCAAAAATCTAAACCGACCCTGGAGCAACTATTCGAAGAGAGTATTGGAGAAGGAAGCTTTCAAAGAAATCAAAAAGCAATTTTTGACCTCGTTCGACGTTATTTCCAAACACTTCAAGATATGGATGTGTGGTCACATTACAACAATATCGAGCATAAGTTTACAACAGCGTTACATGCTCTCAGTGAGCAAGGTTTGAACATCCGCGAGCCCGATCTGAAAGAAGAGTTAGCGAACCTTGAGCGTTCGAGAAACAAACATGTACAGAAGTTAAGTGTCCTTAAGGTTTTTGATATTGATAAGCAAAGCGTAATCAACTATCTAACAGATAAGTTTACGCTGAACGAGGCTGAGTTACTTATTAGTCAACTAGAGAGGCATGGAGCAAAGCCTCTTCGTAGTAGTGACTATAGCTTCGAGCATCTTCATGGTATTGAAAAAACAGAGCGTGCAGCCCGTATTGTGCAAAAGCTTTTAGCTTTGTCTAGAAATGTAAAGCCGCATTACCAAATTGTAGGAACATCCACATCTCGTTGTACATCGCGTTCACCTAACTTGATGAATCTCCCTAAAGATAGCCGTCATATTTTGAAAGCGGGTCATGGTAATAGCATCATTGAGTGTGATTACAAACAGATGGAAATCGGTGTGCTGGCTGCACTAAGTGGTGACCAACAGCTTATATCCGATTTTAATACTGGTGATGTGTATGAGAAATTCGGCATCGCACTAGCTATCACTCGTGAGCAAGGTAAAATGATTTTGTTGGGGCTAATTTATGGTATGAGTGCATCAACAATCGCCACTCAACTTGGGGTGACTAAAGTGATTGCGGAAGGCTATATTAGCTGTTTCTTTGCTCGATACCCTGATGTAAGAAGATACCAGAATGAATTGGTGGCTCAAGGTACACATCAAGGATATGTTACATCGTGTACTGGCTTACGTCGTAGCGTTAACGGACAAGTTGTGAAGAATTCATCAATTCTCAATTGGGAGCAGAATTGGTTTAAAAATTTTCCAATACAAGCATCGGCAGCTTCCGTGTTTAAGTTATCGATTATAGAACTAGCGCGAGAGTTACGTGGTGAGCAATTTAAACTTCTTGTACCTCACTATGATGCGATTGTTTTTGAAGTGCCTGAGGTTCAAGCGAATCATTATATCCCACAAGTTAAAGCCGCTATGTACAGAGCGATGAAAAAGCAGTTTCCTGTGTTAGACCCACAAATTGAGATTAAAAGTTGTGGAAAAGCGTGGGGTAAAGAACCCGAGAATGTTGTTATTAATAACCAAACAGAAGTTTTTTCAATGTTTGATAGTGATGATATCCCATTTTAATTCGTATCTGAACAGATAATAATATAGTGAATAATCACGAATTACCTGTAATGTCTATTTATAACGTGACAGGATTAAATCAATGCCAGTAATACATAGACTGCAAGGGTTAAAGTATATTGCGGTTAACTATCGAAGGGAGATCGTCTGTTACAGCTGAGCTGATCAAAAATTATGGAGCACAGTGCGTGTTTATTACAAAACCCCCATTAGTGGTCGACTACCAGGTTCAGTGGAAGAAAAATTGGCGGAACAGTAGGCTGCTATTTTCAAGCTGATTGTCTTGAGGAATTAAAAAAGTTTGCAATAAAACTCTTTACTCGGAGATACAAACTAAAGCTAGAGTTTCCAATTTTATTCGATATTGTCCATGCTGCCACAATCGAGATACATCACTCTGAAACGAAAGCATTTAAAGTAACCTGTGTTAATTCGGACTGTAACACTGAATGGTTCTTTGACTTAGAACCGATGATATATTTTTCAGTAAATAACGTAATTGAAAACTCTGGGCGTTTTGGATTCGTATTGCACCTTTAGCCATACAATTACAACGTACCAAAACCATATTGAATTAAAAGTGTTTTGGTGACTTTGTATGTTTATTGCGTATTTTAGTAAGCTTACAAACCGCTACAGCCTAACAATCTCACCTAAGATGCTTCTCACCAACGAATAAACGAGAGGCATCCCATCATGTGCAAACAATCTAGCTACAGCAAATATCAAAAACGTGTAATCAAGTTTCTTAATGACCTGTTAGGTACTGAAACACCATTTAGCTACGAAAGAACACAAACTAACCATTTAAAAGTGTTAATTGATGGAGTACCAAAGCCTATCTTTACTGGTTCTACGCCATCAGATTGCAAGTCAATCAATAACTTTATGGCGGAAGTAAAGCGAGAGATCAGAGCAAGCAAGCAAGAATCTTCAGAACCTGAGCAAAAGGTGAAACCACGTCTACCTTTCCAATTGTCGAACAACAAGCTAATTCAAGGTTGTGTTAAGTCATTACGAACGCGAGTAGAAACCCTGACATCTCAAGAAGAAGGACTGGTGTTAGAACACAAGAATGTAGAAGGAATCAATCCAGCGCGTGTCGAGACTGTTAAGCATACTGTTGCTCTTGCATTGCAAACCCGTAAGTCGGGTGTTTACCTTAAACGTAAAGAAATGAAGGAAATTGAGGATACGGTAATGCGTCACCTTAACTTTATGCTTCCAACCGCTGCGTATTACGCAGAGCTGCTAGATAGCAAAAACAAATACCAACCCAAAAGCATTGTTCCGTTACCAGTTGAAACAGTGATGAATGGAGAGGATATTGAAGAGTTTCGCTCTACCAATGTGGTTAAGATTGATGAAAAAGCACAGCCATATGATACAAGCCTTAACAACACACCTGAGACCATGAGCATGCGAACTCAGTCAAGCAAAGACTCTGCGGGCGAGTTAATGGCAATATCTACAAATAATCGAGTCAGTTTGTTACGCAACCTATCTAAAGCCCAGGCGCTTAACTTGATTGATGATATCAACCAAGCGTTGTCATTAAATCGAGAACAAGACATCGAAGCTGTTGTAAATTTGATACGAGATAAAAACCTGCCATTAGAAGCAATTATATCTCGTCTTGAAGCGGCTTAGTTTATCTTTGGTACAGTAGTGTAGTAATTGCACCACAGATCACCGAAATCGTTGTTAGCATCTGCTATAAGATATGAGTTTTTTGTAAGTATCTAAATTTAAAGGATTAATTATGAGACAAGGAATTTGTATTCCGATCGGTTTTTATTGTCAGTACAGAGGTAGGAAATACAAAGAGGTCAATTTGTATTTCTCTCATGTACCTATCAAGTTGGTAGAGGACATGAATATATTGCACCCTGACAAAACAAAAGACACCGATGTACAACACCTAAAAAATAGATTACAGCAAAATTATGACTTTCTATTGCCCTACAAGGTCCACCCTGTCGGTGGGTTTGAGATAAAAGCAGGTAAAAAGTACTCGATAGGCAGCATTGACGGTAACCCAACAACAGCTACTTTTTTTAGTAAAATAGCGTTGATGCCATGTATGAAAAATAATGTTCAAACAATGATTGAGTTATTAGAAGAGCCTCCATTTTATATAGGTAAAAGGGAAGATTCTTTTTATCTTTATATCAAGGGTAGTCATGGAGGTTATGTTGAAATACCACAGCAGAAGCAAGCAATTGCGACCTGGGATGATGTAGCGCATTCGCAAATAACTTTCAATAAAGGCGGGTGCCCAGAAAAATATGAAGACATTGATTGGCAAACGTTGTTAGATGAACTTCATGTGTATGAAGACTCTACGTTAGAGAACGGTATGTTTCTTACGCCTATATAGAAGAGAGATATACATTGTCGGTAAAGGTGAAAGAACAAAACTCTATGAGTGTTCAATATTATTCTCCATTAAGTTCATCGATTGAAGCTCAGACACATCTTAATTGCATACCAGATCATCGAAATAGTTACTGATATTTGGTATAAGGTATGCAATTCTAATTTGGAGTAGTACAAGCGTATGACGACATCTTTAAACTTCGAACTCATTCGTGAACATAACGAAAAACTGGCAAATTTAGGGCACTTAGCTGAACAGATCTTACATTTAGATCCTGGCAGTTCCATAACGCGATTGCGTGGCTTTGCCGAAGAAGTGACCAAAGAGATTTATGCCATTGATGGTTTAGCAAGGCTTCCGCAAGCAAGCTTTATGGAACTGCTGAAGAACGATGCTTTTATTGATGTCACTGAATCGCGCCTTCGAGATCAGCTTCATTTCTTGCGAGTAGAAGGAAATGACACGGCACATGGTGGTGACGGTTCTACGCGTAAAGCTTATGCCGCACTGGGTACAGCTCACTCTTTATCTCAATACCTTGCGATTAACTATTACGGCTTTCAAGTATCCGATCTCAAGGAGCTTGTATACCCAGAGGCACCTACCTCAAACTCTCTAACGCAAAAGCAACTTGATAAAGTTATTGAAGAGAACGGACAGAAGCAACAAGCACTGTTTGATGAATTAGAGCGCGAGCGCCAGAAGCGACAAGCAGCAGAAAGTCAGGTCGAGCTAACGGCTGAACAACTGAAGCAAGCAAAAGCACTGGCGAAATCGCGTAGTCAACAAACGGCGAACAGCCTTCAATGGGATGAAAATAAAACTCGCCAGTTGTTAATTGATACATTACTGGCTCAGGCGGGTTGGGATATTAACGATCCAGAAAAAGTAGGCATTGAAGTTGAAGTCGAGCACCAACCGACAAACTCGGGAGTAGGGTATGTCGATTATGTTCTTTGGGACGACGACGGCACGCCACTTGCCGTCGTCGAAGCGAAACGTTCGCGTGAACATATGCAAAAAGGCAGAGAGCAAGCTCGCTATTATGCTGAGGGTCTAGCAAAGCAACATAACTGTCCAGAGCCGATTGTGTTTTATACCAATGGCTATGAGATTTGCATTTGGGATACCAAGCAATACAACACCTATCGTCAGGTGTTTGGCTTCTATTCCAAAGATAGCCTGAAGTTTTTGCAATACCAGCATTTACATAAAGATCCAAACTTAGAACAACTCAACCCTAGCGCTGACATCGCAGGTCGACCTTATCAGATTGAGGCGATCAAATCGGTGACCAATCAATTCCAAAATCAGCGCCGTAAGGCATTGATTGTTCAAGCAACAGGAACGGGTAAAACTCGTGTATCCATTGCATTAGTTGAGTTACTACTTCGTTCTCGCTGGGTTAAGCGCGTACTATTCTTGTGTGACCGTAAGGAACTGCGCCGTCAAGCCGATGGAGCGTTTAAAGACTTTTTACCAAGTGAACCGCGTTGTGTCATCGGAGAGAAAAACCAAGTCGACCAGTCAGCTCGTGTATTCGTTTCGACTTACCCAGGTATGATGAACCGATTCTCACAATTGGATGTAGGCTTCTTTGATTTGATCATTGCCGATGAATCACACCGGAGTATCTATAACCGCTATCGTGACATTTTCGACTACTTTGATGCAATGCAGGTCGGTTTAACTGCAACACCAGTGAAGTTCATTGCTCGTAACACTTATGACTTGTTTGGCTGTGAAAATGGCGACCCAACCTTTAACTTCGACCTAGCAGAAGCTATCTCGCATGAGCCACGTTTCCTCAACCCATTCAGAGTAAAAGAGTTCACTACCGAGTTCTTACGTGATGGTATCCACTACAGCAAACTCACTCCAGAACAACAGGCGCAGCTTGAAGAAGATCTCGGAGAAGAAGAGGCGCAAAATACCACCATTAAAGGTAAAGACATTGGCAGGAAGATTTTCAGTGTCGAAACCGACAGCGCCATCCTAGAGAACTTGATGGAAAATGGCATTAAAGATGCCACTAAGTCGCTAGTGGGGAAAACCATCATCTTTGCGCAAAACCAAGCGCATGCTGAACAACTTGAGAAACTCTTCTGTGAAGATCTGTATCCACAATACGGCAGTAAAGTCTGTAAGGTGATCCACAATGCCGTCGATCGACCAGAAGCTCGAATTGACGAGTTTAAAAAGCCAGATAACGATTTCCGCATCGCCATTTCCGTCGACATGATGGATACCGGTATCGATGTACCAGAAGTGGTCAACCTTGTGTTTGCTCGCCCTGTGAAATCTTGGGTGAAGTTCTGGCAGATGATTGGGCGTGGTACAAGGCTTTGTCCAGATCTGTTTGGCCCAAATAAAGACAAAGAAGAGTTCTTGATTTTCGACCACTATGGCAACTTTGAATATTTTGAAGAAGAGTATGTAGAAGCAGACACTGGCGTTAGCCGTTCACTGCTGCAAACCGTCTTTGAAGCACGCTTACAACTTGCCGATGAAGCGCAAAAGCGTGCCGACGTTAAAGCCTTTGAGCTTGCTTGTGCGCAGATGAAAGCGGATATTTGTGACCTACCAGAAGGCGCAATCGCCGTTCGCCGAGAGTTGAGAAACGTAAAACAACTCCAAGAAACTGACCAGTTACTTCAAATGAATGGCTCCACTAGACATCTACTGGAAACCACAATTGCACCGCTCATGGGAAATCGCACATTAAAAGATAAAGACGCCTCAATGCTGGATCGCTTAACCTCGCAGATCCAAAGCGCGCAGTTATCAGGCAGTAGTGACATCGAGAACCTAAAAGCAGACTACATCTCTCGTTTACAAAACCTTGCGGTGACCATTACAGAAGTGCGTAAACAAGGCGATGAAATCGCAAGAGTGCAAACCCAGAAATACTGGCAAGACATTACACTAGAGCAGCTTGAGAACACACGTACCAAACTGCGGGGGATCATGAAATTCAAAAAGAAAGAACTGTCTCCCTATGAGAATATTCAAACAACCACAGCTCAAGATGGCGAGGTTCGTGAAAGTGACCGTATGGTGGTTATCGGTGATGAAACAGAAGCTATGGTTTATCGTAAGCGATTGAAAGACATTCTCGATAAAATGCTCGCTGATAATCCAGTATTACAGAAGATTCATAACAACCAAGCCGTGACAGAAGATGAGCTAAAATCGCTGGCTTCAACCATTTTAACGCAGCACCCCGGTGTTGATGCGAATGCCTTGAACGCATTTTACGGCAGAACGTCACAAGAACTGAGCCAAACGTTGGTCCAGTTGGTAGGCTTAGACGCCGACCTAGTCAATCAACGCTTTACCGATTTCATTCAAAACAACCAACTTAGCTACAAGCAAGTGCAGTTTTTGAATCAATTGAAACGCTTTATTTGTCAGAACGGGCGTATCAAAGTCGCAGATTTATACGAGGGGCCGTTTGAGCGCCTAACCGATGGCGAAGGCTTAGATATCTTCACTGATACAAAAGCGGACGAGCTTGAAGCGTTAATGCAGCCATTTTTGATGCCACATTAACCAAACGGTCATTTAAAACATCGAAAAGGGAGTTTGTAAGGTTACGAACTCCCTTAATCATTATAAAATCTCATAATCTATACCTCTTAACTTTGTTGTTTGCAAAGTTAACAGTCACTAAAAGAAGAGTGCATTATGCTAACTGGTCAATTACGTAACGATATCGATGGTCTGTGGGAAAAATTTTGGACGGGTGGGGTAACCAACCCGTTGGTGGTGATTGAACAGATCAGTTACTTAATGTTCTCTCGTATGTTAGATATGCAAGAAACTACGGCAGAGAAAAAGGCTAAACGTACAGGTAAACCGTTTAATCGCCAGTTTCCGGAAACGCCTGAAGGTCAGTTACTACGTTGGCAAAACTTCAAAAACATGTCGGGTGCAGAACTGCTTCCTCACCTGCGTAACAACGTATTTCCTCACTTTTCTGATATCGAGCTAAACGGTTCAGACATTGCGCAGTTTATGGCTGATGCCGATGTGGAGATCCGCAGTGAATCGGTACTGCTATCTGCTGTTGAGATGGTTGATAAGCTTCCGCTCGAGCAGAGTGATGTTAAAGGTGATATCTACGAATATCTACTGAGTAAGCTCTCTTCTGCTGGCATTAACGGACAATTCCGTACGCCTCGTCATATCATCGATATGATGGTTGAAATGCTGGATGTGCAACCAACAGATGTGATTTGTGACCCTGCGTGTGGTACAGCGGGCTTCCTTTCTCGCACGATGGAATACCTAACGCGTACTCATACTAACCCAGAAAGCATTTACCAGGATGAAGACGGCAACAACGTGTACACCGGTGACATGCTACACGAATACCAAGACCACATTAATAATAAAATGTTCTGGGGTTTTGACTTCGACACCACCATGCTACGCGTTTCGGCAATGAATATGCTGCTACACGGTGTAAGCTCTGCCAACATCACATACCAAGACAGCTTGAACAAAAACTTCTCTGGCAAAGCTCAAGAAGAGAATTTCTTCGACAAAATTCTAGCTAACCCACCGTTTAAAGGCAGCCTAGATGAGCAGTCGGTAAATCCACAAGTGCTTTCAATGGTGAAAACTAAGAAAACCGAGCTGCTATTCGTGGCGTTAATCTTGCGCATGCTTAAGCTTGGTGGCCGCAGCGCAACCATCGTGCCTGATGGTGTCTTGTTTGGCAGTTCAAAGGCGCATAAAGACTTACGTCAAGAGCTGATTGACAATAACCAACTAGAAGCCATGATTTCGCTACCAAGTGGTGTATTTAAGCCGTACGCTGGGGTATCGACTGGTATTCTTATCTTCACCAAAGGCGGTAGCACCGACAATGTCATGTTCTATGACATGCAGGCAGACGGCTACTCACTGGATGATAAGCGTAACCCAATCAAAGATAATGATATTCCAGAAGCTCTGGCAAAGTGGAAGCGTTACAGCGAGCTATACCAAGCCAACGACATAGAAGCGCTAACTACCGAGTTTGGCGACAAAACCCAAAAAGCCTTTATGGTTTCAGCTGAAGACATCAAAGCGCAAAAGTACGACCTTTCTATTAACCGCTACAAAGAAGTGGTTTACGAGGAAGAGGTGTACGAAGATCCTAAGGTGATTCTTGGTAAGCTGAAAACACTTGAGAATGAGATTCTGGCTGACCTAAATGAGTTGGAGGGGATGTTATGAGTGTAACTACTCGTCCATTAAAAAACCTTCTTTTAAAGGTTGATAAGTGGAATCCCGTTAAAGATGGTGGTGAGGAGTTAATTCATTACATTGACTTGAGCTCTGTTGATAAAGATTCTAAGAAAGTTGTATTTAGTGAAGTTCAGGAGGTAGTGGCTAGTTCTGCACCTAGTCGTGCAAGACAGTTAGTTTCTGAAAGTGACATACTGGTTGCTACGGTTCGTCCAAATCTAAATGGAGTTGCAAAAGTTCCTATGATTGTCTTGGGCGATGGCCTCGACCAACAGCCTACTTGCTCGATCATTTTTCTTAACTTGGAAGCTGTTACTCTTTATGGTAAATGATTCTAACCTTACAGTTTTAGTACTGTTAGAAGGTACAAACAAAAAATAGAAAAATATGATATTTAGGAGGAATAGAGAAGTAGAGCAGATTACGGCTGACCAATTTATTGAAGATGATATTATCACATTGTGCATATCTATGGCCTCATCTGTTACAAATTTAACATTGTTTGGCATTAAGGCATAACCTAATTTAGGTATGGTTCTTATGATAATTTGTTCTCGAGCGCAGTCACTTAATGAGAGCCTTAACTTCTTTATTGCTTGCGTGATACTGGCTTCGGAAACAATTTTGTTTGGCCAAATGTATGCAAAGATTTCAGTTTTGGTCACAATCTTATTCTGATGAATAAGTAATAGGGTAAGCAGTTTACTTTCGGTATTGTCGAGCCTGCAATATTCATTGGTATGCAGGTTGTGTAATTGTATATCTGCTTTAAAATCAAATACCCACATTCTTATCCCTAGGATTATTTTATTATCAATGGCAATAGATTAATACTATTGATAATAGTATCTTTCAGGCGCATTTATTGCAACTATAACGCCGCTTCTAAAGCTGTCTAGCACAATACATTTCCGTTTCTGAATTTCCGAAAAGTGGTTCCTATTTTAGACTGGTGAGATCGATTGCTTATGTTGAGCTGTATTGGTAAATCTCGTGTGTCACAAGCATCATATCTAGAGTTGCTTTTGTAATCTTCAGGTAAGTCAAAACAAATGGATTAAGGCTGGATCGGTCATTAAATGAGGTGAGAAACCAGAGTTCACATTGCAGTTCATCCCAAGCTTGTTGGTTTTCCGTTTCATTATAAAATGGTTCGGTGAGTATGGCTTTGACTTGTTTTTGTAGGGTGGTAGTGACTGGGAGGGTAGATAGTTGTTGAAGATTGGTTATTTTGAGCATGATTAACTCCATAATTATCAGTATCATAGTGTTGATATGTGTTTAATTTAGTTACGAATTCGGTAGGATGCCCAGAGAAAAGGGGTTCCATGTTTAGAGTGGAGATAAATTAATTGGAAATAAAACTCGTTAGGGACGGTGTAGACCCTGTAAACATCCCTCAATTAGTGGCACTCGAAATTAGAGTCTTCCTTTCGTTGTGATTTAGCCAAATACTCCCATGGGGTAAGATCTTCCAGTGAGTCATGTGGTCGCTCATGGTTATACTCTTTTACCCAAGTTTCTGTTAATTCGCGAACTTCATTTAACGTCTTAAACACGTACATATTCAAAATGGCATCACGATAGGTTCTATTAAAACGCTCAATATAAGAATTCTGAGTGGGCTTTCCTGGTTTGATAAACTCCAGCTCAATCTGATTGTTCTCCGCCCATTCAGCCAGTTTTAGCGAGATAAATTCAGGCCCGTTATCCATTCTTATCTTTTGTGGATGCCCACGCCATGCGACAACTCGATCAAGTACGCGAAGTATACGAACCGTCGGTAAACTCAAGTCGATTTCTACTGCCAATGCTTCACGATTAAAATCATCTAAAAGGTTAAACGTACGAAAACGTCTTCCACACTGCAAAGAGTCGCTCATAAAATCCATAGACCAACATTCATTTGCATGGTCTGGCACGCACAGTGGCATAGGGTAACGCGTTGGAAGCCGCTTCTTACCACGTCGTCGCATATTCAGGTTTAACAAACGATATACGCGATGGACTCGCTTATGGTTCCATTTGTAATCCCATCGTTTTAGAGTCTTAAATAACTTGCTAAATCCATATGCAGGATAACGTTCAACTGCTTTTTGAAGCACATCAATGATCTCATCGTCTCGATGTAGATCTGGCTGATATCGATAAACTGAATCGCTAATGCCAACAACTCGGCACGCTCTGCGCTGGCTGACGTTATGTTTGTATTTCACATAATCAACCAATTCACGGCGAACCGATGGCTTTACAGCTTTTTTTCAATAACGTCTTTAAGGATGGAGTGATCCAGACTCAAATCGGCATACATCTGTTTTAATCGACGGTTCTCCTCTTCAAGCTCTTTCAATCGCTTAATGTCAGAGCTATCCATGTCGCCGTATTTAGACTTCCAGTTATAATACGTGGCATCTGAAATACCGTACTCACGACAAGCATCCGATACTTTTCGGCCTGCTTCAACTTCCTTCAAAATCTTAACGATCTGCGATTCTGTGTAGCGTGATTTTTTCATCATCGTTCTCCGTTTTACTTAGTTTAAACGGAAGAACTCTAAATCGGAATACACCTATTTTAGGGGATGGTTACAAATGCGGCAATATCCCTTTAGTGACGAATTTTTAAATATCAAAATACGAATATTATCGTGTTGCTTCGTATCGTAAGGATAAAAATGAGGTAAAACTTGACCTGGAGATGGTAGGTTCTCTGACGAAGAAATGTTATCGATCAATCGTTTGTAAATGATGTCAGGTCTTACCGGTACTATAGACTCTCAATAGGCCATTAAAAACAATTTCAAAGTGTCCGTTTTCTTATTTTTGCCGTATTTAGGGTACTCTTGTTTTGCCAAATCTAAACTAGATGGTGAAGATCCCAAAAAACACGTTAAATCAGTTTGTTATCTTGCAATACCAAGCATGGTGTACCAATCTTATTTCATAAGCATGGATAAGGATTATGTATGCCCGCAAGTTCAATGAAAAACAAAGGGGTGGTAGGAAAAGTCTTACTGCCTTCTTTACTCATCAATATTCTCTCTCTCGCCGTTCCATTAACGGTTTTACAAATTTACGATCGTATTTTACCTAACCAAAGTTACGGTACCGCCACTCTGCTATTGGCTGGTGCGACATTGGCCGTAGCGATGGAAGCATTGATTCGATTCGTGCGTACTTGGCTTTTGTCTGCAGCCGCCAGTAATACCGAGAAAGCGACCTACCAAACCTTAGTTGAAAGAGTGACTAATGCTTCATCGGGTCATATTCGCCATCTAGGTGTTGGGGGCGTGGAAGAGGGGTTGAGCTCCGTATCAAAAGTCAAAGATTGGTATTCTGGTGGGGTAATAGCTGGCTTTATCGATCTTCCTTTTGCACTGATCTTTCTTGGTTTGGTGGCTTACATTGGCGGTGAGCTAGTGGCGATACCTTTGGCGGTTTGGCTGGTTACTCTCGGAATTGTTTGGTTATCTTCTATTCGCGTTAAAAGTCTAAGTGAAGAAGCTTCCCAAGATGAGCAGGAGCGAAAAGCGTTCTTGATTTTGCTGAGCCAAACGATTCAGGGAATCAAACGTCAGGCCGTTGAGTCTCGAATCTTCAATCAGTTTAAATCCCTAAATAACGTACGCTCTCAGTCTAAAGCGAAAGAGGAAGAACAAAACGCCTTTGCGCAAGAGTGTATTCAGCTTGCAGCGTTAGCGACGTCAGTCTTACTCGTGATTACGGGTAGCTTGTGGGTATTGGATGGCCAGTTAACCACTGGTGGGTTGGCGGCATGTTCTATCTTATCGGGCAGAGCTGTCGCGCCGCTGAGCGCTCTGATTGGGGTTCGAATCAAGCTCAATTCAATACACAGTGCCAATCAGGCAATAGAAAAGCTGAGTGACTTGTCACTATCTGAGTCTTTAGATTCTGAGCAATCTGAGCCCCATTTATCTGACTTTGAGACTTTGGAAATCAAACAAGCGACCGTTGAAAGATATGGCGAACTCGCTCATGCGGATCTGATACTAAATAAAGGTGAGTTGGTTTTGTTAGAGAGTGAAGACCGCCACACTAACAGTCATTTATTGTCGTCGATTGCAGGTATTGATGATCTGAAATCGGGTGAGTGCTTCATTAATGGAACTGCTGTTTCAATCGCATCCGTAACCAACATTTCTGCCTACTGTGGCGTGAAAGGGCAGTTGGTGTCGGGGACTATTCTCGATAACTTATGTGGCTTTGATCCCGAGAGAACACAAAGCGCCAATGACTATGCTAAACGCTTGGGATTAACCAAAGAAATTACTCGGTTGCCCGATGGACTAGAGACACAAATTGGCCACACGAGCGCGTCTTTATTGAGTATGGGTAACGTGAAAATGCTCAATATCGCGACCCAGCTGGCCAGCGACAAGCCCGTAATCATGTTAGAGAGACCTGACTCTTCACTCGATTTAGATGCCCTTGGGAATCTAGCTAAGGTGTTGGAAGAAGAAGTGGCGGCAGGACGCACGTTATTGATGGTGAGTTACCATTCGAAACTTCGCGAATTAGCTAATCGAATTATTACAGTGGAAAGCCGAACCATTACGGTCGAAAGTGAGATCAATCAGGAGGCCGTCGTATGAATCGTTTAGATGCTAGTGACCGTTCAGATACGAGCAACCGTTCAGACGCGATTGAGCGACATGAGGTACTGAACCATTTAGAAACCGAGAGTCTTTCTGTTCTTAAGCAATTGGAAGTTAACGCTAATATCCAGTTGTTCGCACATCAATGGGTCGATGAGAATGGCATTGAATCAATCGACGACATGTTCGCCATGTTCGATAGGCTCGCATTACCCTATCGCTTGGTTGCTAATCTCGATGCGGTAGGTGAACATAAATTAGTCTTACTGGTTCTTAGTGAGCATGAGTTGATCTCCGGTCATTTAGAATCGAAGCAATTTGTTGCTTTTAGCACGAATGAAGCCATTACCGATGTTCCACAGTTTTGTATTGTTATAGATGGTCCACCATTAGAGAAGGCTTCTCCTGATTGGGTTGGCGAAAGATTACATGCATTTCGCCCCATCATTCCTAAATTGCTGCTGGTCAGTTTTATCACCAACTTGTTTGCGCTTGCCGTTCCATTCATCACGATGTCGATCTATGACCATGTGATTGGTGGTGACGCGGGGCATGAGTTGCAAGGTATCGCCATTGGCGCGGCTTTGTTGTTTGTGATGATGGGTTGGTTAAGGACATTGCGCAGCCGAGTGTTTGCTTCGGTGGCAAATCGAGTCAGTCGCGAGATCTCTCAATCTCTTGTTCAACGTTTGCTTAGAAATAGTTATGCTCAAAACCAGCAAACGGCGTCTTCTAGTCAACAAAACCAAGTGATGTTGTCTGAGCGTATTTCAGGTGTGTTGTCTGGGCCTTTGGGAAATGCGCTGTTTGACTTGCCATTCATTCTTATCTTTGTACTTGCGATTGGTGTGTTAGGCGGATGGTTGGTGCTGGTTCCTATTGTCTCTTTGATTCTTTATTACTTGCTAGCAAAGCGTTCGATACACTCAAGCAGCAAGCGCTCAATACAATCGACGGTGGCGGGAACTAATCGTCAGAACATGACCAATGAGCTGTCATCTAAGCTCGCCTTTATTCGCAGTGCTGGATTATCAGAGCACTGGATTCAACGCTTCCAAAAGGCCAACATTCTTGCGTCTACAGTGACGTTCAATCAATCGGTTCTCCAGAGTCGATACACCTCGATTTATTATTTCATTGGTGTGGGTTCGACGTTAGCGGTTATGGGGTTAGGAATAGGGCTTATTTTTGAACAAGTAATGACGCCTGGTGGTTTGATTGCTTCAATGATGTTGATATCTAAAGTGACAGGCCCTGCTCAGGTGTTGGCGAACAGTGCGATGCGTTTTAATAGCTTTAATCAGTCCAAGTTGCAGGTGAACCGTATTCTGTCTCAACCGTCTGAGCGTGAATTTAGCTACCAACACCACCCGCTGCCAACGTTAGCACCTAACTTGAAGTTGGAGCAGGTGACTCTACGTTATCCGAAGCAAAGTCGCCCTGCATTGAGTGGTGTGAGTTTTGATATTGAAGCTGGCGAAATTGTTGCAATTACGGGGCCTTCGGGAAGCGGAAAATCAACGTTGATTGAAGTGCTGTCTGGTCTACAGCCAATACAAAACGGGATGGTTGAGCTTGAAGGGGTTAACCTCGTTCAATACGATCCACAGCTCTATCGCCACTGGTGTTTTATTCGAGCTGCTTATCCCGATTTGCTCACGTTGAGTATTCGTGAATGGCTCAACGACGGACATCAAGTTGAAGATCAGAAAATGATGTCTTCGATTGAACTTGTGGGGGGCAAGCGTTGGTTCGCCACGTTGCCTGATGGGTTGGATACTTCAATCAGCAGTATTCAACCGGATAGCCTTTTTGACATGTTGTCGGGCAGTGTTGCGCAGATCCTCATTGACGCGAAAGCGCTGGTTTATGACTACCCAATGTTCTTAATGGATAACCCCGTGCCTGATGCTCATCCAAATGCTAAGCGTGTATTTGGTGAGTTTTTGGCTTCGAAAAAAGGAAAAGCAACGGTGATCTATACTTCTCACGACCCGGATTTAATCAAGCTTGCCGATAAAGTGGTGGTACTCAATGAAGGTGCTGTGGTTTATGCCGGTCCATTAGAGCCGGAGCAGTCTTTGAAGCAGGAACAGCCTTCAGAGCCTCAAGCTTCCCAAGAACAAGATCCGTCTGCTGAACAAAATGCAGCCCAACAAGAACAATCCAAGTCTAAGCAAGGAGTCGCTAATGGCTAAACAACCTATCGAGAAGGGCAAGCGCTACGGTGAACTTGTTGAATCACAAAATACGGCTCGTACATTAGCTCTGGCCACATGGTCGGTTGCCTTATGTGTCATTGCTTTTGCCACTTGGTCTGTAGTCACCCAAGTTGATGAAATCGCCAAAGCCAAAGGAGCTGTTATTCCTGAAGGAGAAAAACAAGTTCTGCAAAGTGATATCGGCGGGAAGTTAAAACGAATCCTAGTGAAGGAAGGCCAACTGGTTGAAAAGGGTCAGCCGTTGGTAGAGTTTGATGCCACTTTTCAGCAAACCGCATTGGAAGAGTTACGATCTCAACAAGTGACGCTACTCGCCAGTATCGAACGTATGAATGCTTTGCTCGATGATCGTGAACCGAATTTCGGAGAGTTTGAAATTGATTTCCCAGAGATAGTAAGCCAGCAAAAAGCACAACTTAATGCTCAAAAGGGTCTCTATTATCAGAAACGTATTGTTCTTGAAAAAGACAACGAACAGATTGCAGAACAGCTCCGTAGTTTGGAAAAATCGTTGCCGAGTTATGAGAAAGAACTTTCTGCGACAAAACAAGAATTGAATATCCTAGAGAAGGGTTACAAGTCTGGCAATATTTCACGATTAAGAGTGTTGGAAATGCGTCAAAAGTTGGCAAGCATTGAACAGAAGATCGAAGAGGCACGTGGTAAAAAAGCGGTGTTGATTAAACAAGCTGATGGGGTCGAACAAAAAATTGGGCAACTACTCGCGGAAGCAAAAGTGAAAGTCAGTGACGACCGTTCTAAAGCGGTATCTGATTTGTCCGCACTTAACGCGAGAGTTCGTTCAAGCCAAGCTAAAGTAACCAACACGACGTTAGTTTCGCCATTACAAGGGTTAGTCCAAAGTCTTCCAAGTACCAAGAATGGTGGGGTAATTCAACCGGGTGGTACCGTGGTTGAAATTGTTCCTGTGGGTGGGAAAGCTGACTTTAAGGCTCGATTATCGCCAAGAGATATTGGTTTTGTGAGTGTAGGGCAGCCGACTCGAATCAAGATTGATGCGTTTGACTACAGTCGCTTTGGCGCATTGAAAGGTATGGTTGAGAGTATCTCTCCAACCACAAGTCAAAGTGAGCGCGGTGAAATCTATTACGAAGTAGTCGTCTCGGTGGATGTTCCTTATTTCCGTGATAATCCGGAGAGTTTTTCTATCTTGCCAGGTATGACGGGCGAGGTGGATATTACAACCGGTGAGAAGTCCGTTTTCCAATACCTGTGGAAGCCAATTTACACGAACGTGAGTGTCGCGTTTGGTGAAAGGTAATCGCTATAGAGATTCGCAGAATAGTAAACACATAAGAAAATAGAAAGCAAAAGGGAGCACATCATGTGCTCCCTTTTTGGTTTTCATTTTCTTTGTTTTGTATGTTCTTTAGAAGAGATTACGGGAGCAGATAACACTCCCGATCTTACTTACTTGTTGATGTTATGGATTAGGGTCTATGTCTGGCAGCCCGTCTACGTCGTTGTGATGGTGATGCTCATCATCTTGGTTGTGGTTGACGTTCGTATCATGGTGTTCAAGCGCATCCGACATATCCAAGTGTGCTTGGTCATGTGTTGCTGCATCTTGTTGGTCGACTTGTGCTAGTACGATGTCCATGTCCGCAGGTTGATCGTGATCTACTGTAGATGTCGTATCTGGTTTGATGCCCAATGCATCCAGATAAGCTGCCGCACCATGGTGGCTGGTTTTCTGGTCTGGTGCTTGGTGAGCGTGCTGAGTCAAATCTAGATAACTGTCATCGCTTTGCGTAACGGTAAAGTCTGCTTGCGAAGACATGTCAGGCTCGTCATGCAACACCTGAGGAGGAGGCGGTGGAGCAGGGTGTGAGGTATAGGTAATAGGGGTTATTGTCATATCAACTACCTCGGTACCTATATTCAGTTTACCGCTATTCCCCGGGCCATGGCTGAGTATTTGAACGTTCACATGGGCAACCACTTCATCTTGATTTGTCCCTTGTAATGCAACTTCGAACTTGTCTTCATGTTGGCCAATACCAGAAGCGCTGCCATGTGGCCCTGTGTGTACATTTGCCTGTTCTTGATAATGTAAATCACCAGTCTGAGGGTCAATGGTTAATGTTCCATATTGACCGTGATGACTTGTTACATAACTCCCATCTGGAAGATGAATCCGCCAACCATGTTGTGCAGTTGGTACTGGCGTTAAAGATGGGAGTAGTGGTGGTGTGCCAAGTGTGGCCGAAATTTGATGACTTCCAGATGGCGCTTTGACTATGATCGGATCAGGTATGGCACTGGCAGCAAAGCCTTGGCTACCCGCGGTATTACCGTGTTCGTCAGTCATGGTCACTTGTACATGAGAGCCTGGGGCAACTTCTATTTGTAACCCATGCTGTAGACTATGAGCATCGAGCACGTGGTCTTGTCCATTAACGACAAGATGCTCGCCAATTTTAGCATCACCCGGAGGCGTAATGGTTGCTGTGATCGTGTTTGCATCACCACGAGCAATTTCAGCTTTACTGTATAAGTTGTCTGCGCCTGCGCTTTCAAATGTAACCGTAGGGAGACTTACCTGAGTGTCAACTTGGTAAACCACATCGGTGGTAGCGTGCGCGTTATTACCTGCGCTATCTGTAACGGCTATTGAGGCTTCAATTTTCTGGTCAGCATCTGCAATTAACTCACGACCAGGAACAGCAATTGAATAGTGCCCATGTGAATCGACAGCGCCAGTATGTTTTGTGCCATTTACATTTAAAGTGACAAGATCTCCAGTATTAAAATCACCAGAAACGGAACCGGTGATATCAACGGATGAATGGGATTCTTGATCGTTAATCACGTTATCAACAGTGACAGGGTCGGTATGAATACCGATGTGTATTTGTGTATCAACATGTACTGAAAGTAGTGGAGACGTTGCCGGTAGTACTGATGACGGAGCCAGTGCTTTAGCCGATAGATTATGAGCGCCATCTGTTAAGTTGCTTACTACGGCACTGTATTGACCCGATGCGTCAGACACTGCATGACCAATTGGTGTTGAACCATCATAAACAGTCACTTGTGAATAAGGAATATCAGTATGGCCAGTTATCGTTGGCGTATTGTCGTTTGTCAGGTTGTCTGTATCCGATTTTCCGCTATCACTTGAAGCCACCAAATCTACAGTAACCGTATTACTTGGTGGCGTGTTACTGCTAGTTGGAAGGCTTGGTTGCGCCGTCGTAACGATGGGGTTTTGTGGTACTGTTGTGGTGATAGTTGGTTGTTGCCCTGTAATCAGATTGACTTGTCCATTGGTATCAAAGGTTAGGAATCTTGATGATTCGCCACCATGATTATCCGCAACTTTAACTTCAAACACATCAGCGCCATGGTAGGTGTGCGTGGCTGAGTTGTAGCTCATCCCTGAAACAGAAGAGTTTGGGGTATAAACATAAGCACCAGAACTCGGATCTACCGTCAAATCACCAAACTGTCCGCTAGAATTTACCACAGAGAAAGAATGCGTGTCTTTTACATCGACATCCGTTTCTGTCAACGTACCTGTTGTTGGCGTAGTCTGCGTAACTGAAAGTATTGGTGCATCGTTGGTACCGTGGATTCTTACGGTAACGATTTGTTTATCACCACCCTGTGTGAGCACTTCGTATTGCACCGTCTCTACTTGATCCTTAGCAAGGTGCTGTACATTAGCATTAGGAACGGAGTAACTCCAATCGCCCGCTTTTCCGATGGTGAAAGACCCGCCAAATGGGTCATGCAGCGCATGCACATTATGGTTTTCATGGAAATGATTTTCTCCCGCATCGGGGTCGTTGACATCAAGCACACCAACGGTGTAAATCGTATGTTGAGCATCACCTTGTACATGTCTATCTTCGCTGACAGTGCCACTCTTGTCTCCTGTGATCACCCCTGCATCATTAAACGCAGATAAGGTCGTGCTTGCACCAGTGTGCGTGACACCGCCATGCGCGTCTTTAATGTCATAGCTAAAATGCACAGCTCCGTTATAGTTTTTCTCGGGAGTAAAAGTAAAGCTACCATCAGGGTTTGAGGTGATGGAGCCGTGATCAGCATGCAGGTTATCAACGCTGAGTTTACCGAGATCATTAATGTCTACATCAGTTGCATTGGCGAGTAACATCGAAGAAGTGAGCTGTATTTTGCTATCTTCAACGCCATTTGCTAATGCTACATCAGCACTAACTACAGGGGCATCATTGATAGCTTGAAGGTCAAGATTGGCATTTGCTGCTGTCGAACCACCATGACGGTCGATGACATCGTAGCTAAACTGAACACTGCCGTTATAGTCTTTGTCTGGATGGAAAACAAAGCTACCGTTGGCCGCAACCGTGATTTTTCCATGATCAACGTTAAGGTTGCTCACCCTTAACCAACCGCGATCATTGATATCAACATTGGTCGCATTTTGTAATAGCTCCGCAGGCGTAATGATGTAGTCGCTGTCCTCGGTGCCTTGGGCTAATGTGAGGCTACCAGTTACTTGCGGGTTGTCGTTATGCCCCTCTATTTCGATGGAAATAGATTTACTGGCGTGACTGCCATCGCTAGAGATAGCCTCTATCGTGAAGTGCTCATAATAGACGCGCCCTTGCCCAAGTTCTGCTGCCTTGGCGCTGTCAATATCAAAGTGCCAAGCTCCATCGCTATCCACATGAAAGGTGCCATATTGACCGGCAATCCCGGTTTGAGGGGTATGGCCCCAAGACACGCTATCATGGTTATCGGCATCATGTGCCATAAGTTGTCCGCTAATATTGTGGTTAACCGAACTGTTTTCGATGACATGGGCTAATGTGCCATGTGAATCGATAATAACGCCATCATCAGTGCCTTGGATGTTAACTGAAAGGGGGAATGTTGTTCCGTCAGGTGCAATAAGTTTAATGCTTTCACTCAAAGATTCACCTGATTTTAGCCCTTGTACTGCTGCGTTATTGTTGTCACCAACGTATAGCCAAGCATATTTACCCGCATCCGCTCCTAATGTGATCGAATGTAGCTCGAATTTTCCAAGTGGTGTCATGATGTCTAAATCTTGGCCTAGGTGCCAAGTATATTGCTTGCCTGCGAACTCGACTTGAACTTGGTCAATATGGCTGTCACTGTCGGTGATAGAGAGCATTTGCCAATCATCCATAGAATCAAGTTTGCCAGGGATGCCTGTCCACCAATTTGCAGCAATGTCTTCTGTCGCTGTCCCTGTGTTTACGCCTGATATTTGAGTCGCATCATCGACAGCCGCTAACGTTGTACTCGCTCCCGTGTGGGTTATCCCACCATGGGCGTCTTTAACGTCATAGTTAAAGTGCACATCACCGTTGTAGTCTTTTTCGGGAGTAAAAGTAAACGTACCATCATGATTATCGGAAATTGAACCATGATCAGCGTGGAGGCTCTCGATAGTGAGTTTACCCAAATCATTCGCATCCACGTCTAGGGTATTAGCTAATAATTCAGTGGCAGTAATGGTCTGAGCTAAATCCTCTTTTCCTGAATTTAACTGCACTTCTGAAGCGCAATAAGGGCGGTCGTTATCACCATGAATAGTGATCACAATATCGTGGGCGGTACCGTCTTTAGAAAATACGGTAATGGTATCGGTCAATGTTTGGTTTTCGCCTAGTTTATCGATGTTTGTTCCAACACCAGAAGCCTGTTGTCCGATTTCCACGGTATAGTGCCAAGTGCCGTCTGTGAGTAGCATCAGGTTTCCATATTGACCGTGATAATTATAACCAGCACCTTTGCTATCAAAGGTGTTTTCTCCAACATCACCGTCTTGGATACTAAGCTTTCCATCCGCATATAAAATATCATTGGTGATTTCACCCATACCAGGCTGCGCATGATCGGGAGATCGGTCTGGTCTACTACTTTCATTAATATCGCCAGTGTCTAAGCCACTGATGATGGCAGTGTCATCGATAGCGGATAACGTTGTGCTCGCTCCCGTGTGCGTGACACCACCATGGGCATCTTTAACGTCATAGCTAAAATGCACATCACCGTTGTAGTCTTTTTCTGGAGTAAAAGTGAAAGTACCATCCGAATTAACCGCAATAGCGCCATGGTCGGCAGTTAAATTCGCCACTGAAAGCTGACCAATATCGTTATGATCCACATCGATTGCATGCGTTAATAATTGCGCCGATGTCAGTGTTATAACTGTGTCTTCAGTACCTGCTGCTAGTTGTGTGGCAGCACTAACTACAGGGGCATCATTAGTGCCATGAACTGTAATCGTCAAATTTTGTGTTGACGTTGCATTTACTTCATCTTTCACCGTCACAGGAATGGTAATAGTTTGTTCCTCTCCAGCGCCAAGGTGTTGGTATGAAGCATGAGCGGGATCAAAGGTATAACTGCCGTCGGTATTAAAGGTCAAACCATCCACAGGATTTGCAATGGAAAAAGAGAGAATCGGACGCGAATTGTAATCGACATCAGTCGCCTGCATCTGACCTTGAAGCGCGCTACCATCTTCAATAACCGATTGTGTTTGAGCTGCTAGAACGGGTGCATCATTAGTACCGGTCACGGTGATAGTAATATCATGAGACGTGCCATCTGCAGAATGGACGCGGTAGACCACGTGCTCTACATCTCCTTCATGAAGATATTGAAGGGCACTATTTTTAACCGAGTAACCCCAATTACCTTGTGGGGTTATGTGTAAACTTCCATGAAAAGGGTCATGAATTGCTCGTTCGCCGAGCTGACTATATTGAAAATGATCTTGTCCTGCATCAGGGTCGGTAACCTTCAATGAACCAGAAACTTGAATCGTTTGCACCGAGCTATGCCCAATATTTTTATCTTCGGTGATATTTCCCGTGTCAACGCCACTAAATGTAGCTGTATCCGCTACGTTTTTCAGATTTATATTCGCGCCAGTAGTTGTTACACCACCATGGGCGTCTTTTACATCGTAAGTAAAATGAACATCACCGCTATAGTTTTTATCAGGGGTAAAGGTAAAAGTACCATCTGTATTGATAGCGATAGCGCCATGGTTAGCATGTAAATTATCAATAGATAATTGCCCCATATCATTGACGTCAATGTCATGTGACTGGCTAAGTAATTCGGCCGTGGTGAGTTGAATATTGGTATCTTCAATACCTGCCGCTAACTTCACTTCCGCTGAAACAATAGGCGCATCATTCGTGCCATGTATTGTCACGCTCAACACTTGACTCGCGCTACCATCTTTAGAATAAACAGTATGCGTGTCAGTGAATGATTCACCTCGACCTAAATGTTGAACCGCACCGTTGTTATTATCAATCAGATATTTCCACCCACCATCTGCGCTGATTGTGAATTCGCCATGGTGCGCCGTTGCAACTATTTCCGGCTTTAAATATGCATCCCCATGATCCGGATCAATCACTTTTAAGTGGCCCCCTGCATACAAATGCGTTTGGCTGGCCGGTACAAAGTGATCTTCAGTTACATCCTGGCTAGCGGGCAAATATTTTGGCATCACCACTTCAATTCGCGCACCACTCTCTTCACCATGTATTGTCACCGAAATAAGTTTGGTTTGACCGTCGCTGGTTTGAATTTGATATTGATCGGTTAATGATTCACCCTGTTTTAAGGCTGCGACCTTATCGTCAGCATCATGATTTCTTGCCCAATCGAGATTATAGGTATAATGACCATCAGGCCAAACTGACAACTGACCATAACCTTGACTCCCCTGATGTAGAGAGTGCACAAACTGCGTATTATCATTACTGTCAGGATCTATTAAGCTAACCTGTCCTTTGATAACACTCATATCATGATAAGTATGCAGCGCTTGCGCTTCACTGATATCAATGGATGACGATTGTAGCTGTGCCTTATCATCACTACCGACTACGGTCACAGTGGCTGTAGCTGGCGTTTGTCCACCATGATTATCATTCACCATGTACTTTAAGGTGATGTCCGAAGTTTGCCCTGCACTTAAATGTTGAAAAATAGGGCTGTGGCTATCTATCAGTAAAGTATGACCATCTGCGGACATTGTTACGCCCACAGGTAACGGACCAGTTTGCCCTTCAAAGCTAACTTGGATTTGGCTGATTGAAAGTGGATCACCGTCTTTATCTGTAGCATTAGCCAATAGGTTCACTTGATGATGAGCCTCAGTATCCTCGGTGACGGTATCTGTTAATGCAGTGACATCGGGCGCATCATTAACCGCCGCTAATGTGGTGCTCGCGCCCGTATGCGTGACCCCGCCATGGCCGTCTTTTACATCATAAGTAAAATGTACGTCGCCGTTGTAGTCTTTCTCTGGGGTAAAGGTAAAGCTGCCATCAGGATTTGAGGTGATTGAACCATGATCAGCATGCAGGTTATCAATGCTGAGTTTACCCACATCATTGGCGTCAACATCTATGGTGTTTTGCAGTAATTGGCTGAGAGTTAATACCTGTGCGGTGTCTTCATGTCCTGAGTTCAGGGCGACTTCAGATGAGCAATAAGGCTTGTCATTATCGCCATGAATGGTAATGACGATATCGTGGGTGGTGCCATCTTTTGAGGTCACAGTGAGGGTGTCTGTGAGCGTCTCTCCTTTACCCAAGGCTTGAATCGCGGGCTGATTATTATCCGCTGAATAGCCCCAATGACCATCACCGCTGATGTTGAGCTTGCCGTAACTGCCCTGTATCGCAGTGGCACCGCGCCCATGGGAATCAAAGTCACTCTCACCAGTATCGGCATCGCTAATCGATAATTGACCAGATACTCGCAATTGATGCAGACGGTTCACGGCTAAATCTTCTGTGAGACTACTGGTATCAACACCGCTGATGGTCGGTGTATCATTAGTACCGGTTATGGTGATAACTAAATCTTTGGTATCCGTGGCACCCGCAGAATCCGTGACGGTGACCGGGATAGTTAAGGTTTCTATCTCACCTGCTTTAAGGTGCTGGAAGCTGGCATCTGTTGGATCGAGGTGATAACTGCCATCGCTGTTTAGTGTAAATCCACCCTGTGTGGAGGTGGTTGAATAGCTTGCGCTATCACCCGTATCGATATCCGTTGAGGTAATTTGACCTGTGACAACCGCGCCATCTTCGGTGGTGCTAATAGGGGCAATGGTGTTGATAACAGGTGCATCATTTGCAGGTGTTACATCCACATTGATGGTTTGATTGGTGGTGGTGTGTCCATCTGTGACTGACAATACCACCGTGGCGGGGCCATTGTAGTTGGCGTCTGGCGTAAAGACTATTTCACCCTGAGCATTGAGCGTCGCCGAGCCATGGGTGGCTGTGACACTCGGCGTAAGCGTGTCAGTTGCATCAACATCGGTCGCATGGAAGGTAATGGTTTTACTGCCATCCTCACGTACAGTTTGCGTTGCGACGGGGGTGATAACCGGCGCATCATTGGTGCCATTAATCGTTATCACGATATCGTGGGTGGTGCCATCTTTTGAGGTGACGGTGAGGGTCTCGGTGAGCGTCTCGCCTTTACCCAAGGCTTGAATCGCGGACTGATTATTATCGGCTGAATAACCCCAATGACCATCACCGTTGATGTTGAGCTTGCCGTAACTGCCCTGTATCGCAGTGGCACCGCGCCCATGGGAATCAAAGTCACTCTCACCAGTATCGGCATCGCTAATCGATAATTGACCAGATGCTCGCAATTGATGCAGACGGTTCACTCCGATATCTTCGCTGAGGAGAGCAGTATCTGACCCCGCTATCACCGCACTATCATTTGTGCCGTTGACGGTAATCATTACTTGATGCGTTGTACCATCAGCAGAGGCAACCGTGATGCTATCAGTGGAGGTTGAGCCAGCGCCTAATGCTTGCACCTGTGGACTATTGTTATCTAAATCGTAAGACCATGCGCCAGAATCGGTCAGATGCAATGTCCCAAACGTTCCAACAATATCGGTATTTGAGAAATGCGCTTCACCTGTATCTGCATCTGTGACTGTTAGCTTGCCAGAAGTGTGCAATTGCGATTCTTCAGTGACTGTGCCGCTGTTAGTTCCTGTAATTACTGCTTGATCGTTAGTACCATTAATCGTCACTTTGATGGTCGATGGGGTGCCATCGATGGAAGATACAGTGAAAGTCTCTTCTACCTTGTCACCAACGTTTAATTGATTAAAGGCACTATTCGCTGTGAACGTCCAGTGTCCATTAGCATCAATGGTTAAGTAGCCATTGGTGCCAGTAATAGAATCTGGAGTGAACGCATTGTCTGGGTTATCAACATCGGTACTGGTTAACGTTCCGGAAGTCGAGATAGCAGTATCAGTTTCATCCACAGCAACGATTGCGGTGCTGACTGTCGCTGCATCATTAGTGCCATTGATCGTCACTTTGATGGTCGATGGTGTGCCATCGATAGAATTTACGGTGAAGGTTTCTTCAACCTTATCGCCGACATTTAACTGATTAAAGGCACTGTTCGCGGTGAATACCCAATGGCCAGTGGCATCAATAGTCAGGTTGCCGTTTGTGCCTGCAATGGAATCTGGAGTGAACGCATTGTTTGGGTTATCAACATCGGTGCTGGTTAGGGTACCTGAAGTTACTACTGCTTTGTCAGTTTCATCCACAGCAACGGTTGCTGTGCTGACTGTCGCCGCATCATTAGTGCCATTGATCGTAACTTTGATGGTTGATGGTGTGCCATCGATAGAATTTACGGTGAAGGTTTCTTCGACTTTGTCACCGACGTTCAATTGATTAAACGCGCTGTTGGCGGTGAACGTCCAGTGTCCATTAGCATCAATGGTTAAGTCGCCATTGTTGCCAGTAATAGAATCTGGCGTGAACGCATTGTCTGGGTTATCAACATCGGTACTGGTTAACGTGCCTGACGTCGAGATAGCAGTATCGGTTTCATCCACCGCAACAGTGGCAGAGCTAACCGTGGCCGCATCATTCGTACCATTGATCGTAACTTTGATGGTTGACGGGGTGCCATCAACGGAAGAGACGGTGAAAGTCTCTTCGACTTTATCGCCAACGTTTAGCTGATTAAACGCGCTGTTCGCGGTGAACGTCCAATGACCATTGGCATCAATAGTCAGGTCACCATTAGCTCCAACAACGGAATCCGGTGTGAACGCATTGTCTAGGTTGTCGACGTCGGTGCTGGTTAGGGTACCTGAGGTGGTTACCGCTTTGTCGGTTTCATCGATGGCAACGGTCGCACTGCTGACAGTAGCGGTGTCGTTAGTACCATTGATGGTGACTTTGATGGTTGATGGAGTGCCGTCAACGGAAGCGACGGTGAAGGTTTCTTCAACCTTATCGCCGACATTCAACTGATTAAAGGCGCTGTTCGCGGTGAAGTTCCAGTGGCCAGTGGCATCAATAGTCAGGTCACCGTTGGTGCCAGTAATCGAATCCGGAGTAAACGCATTATCTGGGTTATCCACGTCGGTACTGGTCAATGTTCCTGATGTGGTTACTGCTTTGTCAGTCTCATCGATGGCGACGGTCGCACTGCTGACAGTAGCGGTGTCGTTAGTACCGTTGATCGTCACCTTGATGGTCGAAGGTGTGCCATCAACGGAAGTGACAGTGAAGGTCTCTTCGACCTTATCGCCGACGTTTAACTGATTAAACGAGCTGCTCGCGGTGAACACCCAATGACCATTGGCATCAATGGTGAGGTCGCCATTGGTGCCTGCAATGGAATCTGGAGTGAACGCATTATCCGGATTATCGACATCGGTGCTGGTTAATGTTCCTGAAGTCGTGACTGCTTTGTCGGTTTCATCCATGGCAACGGTCGCACTGCTAACAG